>NZ_JANFNV010000018.1:0-83719 GCF_024436075.1 Aeromonas sp. JL9
AATGAGCGTTCACATTGGTCCGGAAATGGTGTTCACGTTGAACCGGAATCGGTGTTCATGATCGGCCGGAATATGCAAGGCACACAAAGAGCGGTTGAATGGAGAAATTATGAGCGCTGGTTGAGCCGCTCATAGATGGTCTGGCGCTCTTCCGGGGTGAGCGAAGAGAAGTAGTGGGTAAAGAGGCGCAGCAACAGGGACTTGTTCATGCCATCTTGCTGGGTCAGATTACCCAGCTCGTCGATGGCCACCGTGCTCATGGAGAAGGTGGCTTTTTTGTAGCTGGGCTTCAGGTGCTCGCCACTCTCGATAAAGGCCAACGCCGACAAGGCTTCGTCACGATGCAGGCTCAGCTCAAGGCTGACCACCTTGGGTTTGCCCTTGGCGTAGAACTCGGCATCTTCGATAAATTCGTCGACGGTGAACTTCTTCTGGTGATGCAGCTGGTGCTTTTTCTTCAGATCGGCCAGACCCATCTCACACCCCCACTTGCAGGAACTCTTTGGCGATGGCCCGGATCTCTTCGGCGGATTTGCCATCCGGTTCGATCTCCATCACCGACAGTCCCTTCTCTTCGCTGTCGTCATAGACGTTGCGGCCATAGGTGATGGCCTTCAGGACGTCGACACCGAACGAGGAGCAAACCTCTTTCGCTTCCAGAATGCGTTTTACCTGATTGGGCAGGGCGGGGCACTGGGTCAGCACTACGGCTGCATTGAGCGTCGGATTGACCATCTTGCAGGTGGTGATGAGATCTTCCATGTGGGGCAGGGTCTTGAGGTCGCGACGTTTCGGGCGCAAGGGGATCAGGGCGTGGGTGGCGACAGCCATGGTGGAGCGCAGTGCCCGGTTGTCTTGCCCGCCGCAATCGACAATGACGTAGTCGTAGCGGTTTTTCAGGCTGAGCAGGTCGTTGCGAATATTGCCATAGAGCTGCACGCAGTTGATTTGTGGCAGCTCCGGGTTATCATTGCGCTCCTGAATCCAGTCGGAGGTGGTGCGCTGCGGGTCGCAGTCGACCAGCAATACCTCCCCCTGAAATTGGGATCTGAGGTAGACCGCCAGATTTTGTGCCAGGCAGCTCTTGCCACTCCCCCCCTTCTCTCCACCGACCAACAAGATCATGACGTTCCCCTATCCATGAGAAAACCGCTGATTTCAGTATAGGAGGGGCCTGTCTCATCACAAGGCGAGAGGAGTGATGCTCCTCTCGTTGTTTCGACTAGTAATGAACGCTGCCTCCCTGCCAGCGGCAGACATAGTCAGGCACCAGCATCTGGGGGGCCTTGTCAACATGGCATACCACCATGGGCATGGCAGGGGCTCCTTCAGCCTGACTGAGGGTGGGGAGCGCAGAGAGCAGCAAAGTCGCGAGCAACAGCATGGGTTTCATATTCATAACAACTCCTTGGTAGTGCCATTCCTGTGTGATCTGGATCACTTTTTGAGTTAAGTCGAGGTTGGCGCCAGCGCAAGGTGAGACGAATAAATTCAATTAATGAAAAAAGTATCAAAAGGCGTTGTGGTGACCGACGAGGATGGTTGCCCACCTTGATGCGGACTTTGTGCATATTAAGTTGAACCGCACAAAGAGGTGGTGACTTATGGGGCCGAGCCTGATGGGGTTGGCATCAATGCCATGATCTGGAACAAGAAAAGATTTATGCAGTGAATGTGGTCGATGTGAGTATTTATTTCTCCCGTGTTCATCCCGTCACGGCGATGTATTCAATACCTAGGGAACAATATTCAAATTATATTTGTAAAGTTATTTATAGTAATGATTTTTAACGGTTTTTGTTATTTGCATTTAATCACTCCAGTGAACTGGCATGAATAAAAAATGAATCAATCTGAAATATAGCAGGGTGGTTTTGCATGGTTATTCGGTGCGCTTTGTGTGGAAAATGCGCAATTTGCTACCGGGGTCATAGATTGGATGGTGAATATATTCAGTTCTGAGTGAATGTGATCAATGTCTAAGTTTGTCGTGATTTGCAGGGCTAACCTCGGTCTCGAAAGGCAAGGGCAGGATAGAACATAAGCCGGTTACCCTACATAAAGAATATCCCGCCTTAGCCACGAGCATGAATAGAAGGAATCTATTCAATCACTCGCAGGGACCACTGCTAGACGGAATATAATCATGAGCAAATTTTATGTAGGTTCTGAAGTTGGCCAATTGCGCCGTGTCATGTTGCACCGCCCCAACCTCAGTCTGAAGCGTCTGACTCCTTCCAACTGCCAGGATCTGCTGTTCGATGACGTCCTGTCAGTTGAACGCGCCGGTCAGGAGCACGACAAATTCGCTCAGGTACTGCGCGATCAGAATGTCGAAGTTTTCCTGCTGACCAATCTGCTGGCCGAAACACTTGATGTGCCGGAAGCCAAAACCTGGCTGCTGCAACATCAGGTCTCCGACTATCGCCTCGGCTCTTCTTTTGCCAACGATGTGCGCTGCTTCCTGGCTGACATGCCGCACCGCGAACTGGCCCGCATTCTCTCCGGCGGCCTGACCTACTCCGAGATGCCCTACAGCGGTGTCAACATGGTAGTGGGCATGCACGCTCCGACCGATTTCATCATCGAGCCGCTGCCCAACCACCTCTTTACCCGTGACACCTCCTGCTGGGTTTATGGTGGCGTCTCCATTAACCCGATGGCCAAGCCGGCTCGTCGCCGCGAAACCAACCATGTGAAGGCTATCTATCGCTGGCACCCGATGTTTGCCGGTCAGGACTTCATCAAGTACTTCGGTGACGAGGAGCGTGACTACGACAACTCCACCATCGAGGGTGGCGACGTACTGGTGATCGGCCGCGGCGCTGTGCTGATCGGGATGTCCGAGCGCACCACCCCGCAAGGTGTCGAGCACCTGGCTCGCAGCCTGTTCAAACATGGTCAGGCCAAACAGGTCATCGCCATGGAGCTGCCGAAACACCGCAGCTGCATGCACCTGGATACCGTGATGACCCACATGGATATCGACACCTTCTCCGTCTATCCGGAAGTGATCCGCAAGGACGTGCAGTGCTGGAGCCTGACACCGGGCGGCGCCACCGGCATGAACATCAAGGAAGAGGGTTACTTCGTCACCGCTATCGAGAAAGCACTGGGCGTGGATCAGCTGAAGATCATCACCACTGGCGGTGATAGCTTCGAAGCCGAACGCGAGCAGTGGAACGACGCCAACAACGTGCTGACCGTACGTCCCGGCGTGGTTGTGGGTTACGAGCGCAATACCTACACCAACGAGAAATATGACAAGGCCGGTATCACTGTTCTCTCCATCCCGGGTGATGAACTGGGCCGTGGCCGCGGCGGCGCCCGCTGCATGAGCTGCCCGATGGAACGCGACAGCATCTGATGAGACGGCGTGGCGCCGGCAGATGCTGGCGCCACACAGAACCAAACTCGAGATTAACCACTATGAAAAAACCAACTGTCGTCGTCGCTCTGGGTGGCAATGCACTGCTCCGTCGTGGTGAGCCACTGGAAGCGGATATCCAGCGCAAGAACATTGCAACTGCCGCCAAGACCATCGCCCTGATCGCTCAGGAGTACAACGTGGTGCTGGTGCATGGCAACGGCCCGCAAGTCGGCCTGCTGGCCCTGCAGAACAGCGCCTACACCCAGGTATCTCCCTATCCGCTGGATGTGCTGGGTGCCGAGTCCCAGGGCATGATCGGCTACATGCTGATTCAGGAGCTGAAAAACCTGATGCCGAGCCGCAACGTCACCGCGCTGCTGACTCAGGTGCAGGTTGATCCCAAGGATCCGGCATTCGCCAACCCGACCAAATTTATCGGCCCCGTCTACGAAGAGGCTGAAGCCCGCACCCTGGCAGAAGAGAAGCACTGGGTGGTCAAGGCTGACGGCAAGTTCTTCCGCCGCGTAGTGCCGTCCCCGCTGCCCCAGCGCATCGTTGAAGGCGACGCCATCGAAACCCTGATTGCCCAGGGCCACCTCATCATCTGTACCGGTGGTGGCGGCATCCCTGTGACCTGGGATGGCCAGAGCCTGACCGGTATCGAAGCCGTCATCGACAAGGACATGTCTGCCGCCTACCTGGCCAAGCAGATCAAGGCCGACGCCCTGCTGATCCTGACCGATGCCGATGCCGTCTATCTGGATTGGGGCAAACCGACCCAGCGTCCGCTGCGGGTCACCAGCCCGGACGAGCTGGCCGGGGTCAAGTTCGACGCAGGTTCCATGGGACCGAAAGTCGAAGCTTCCTGTGAATTTGTCAAAGCGACCGGCGGCATGGTCGGCATCGGCTCGCTGGAAGATGGCCTCGCCATCCTCAAGGGGGAAGCCGGCACCAATATCGTCGCCACCCGCACCGTACATGCGTAATTACCGATATCTGTACTGAGAATGCGTAGTCAACACTACTGCCCGAACTGGTCTGAAACATATATAGAGAGAACTCATCATGGCTTTTAATCTGCGTAACCGTAACTTCCTGAAACTGCTGGACTTCACCCCGCGCGAAATCCAATACATGATCGATCTGGCCATCGACCTGAAGAAAGCCAAATACGGTGGCTACGAGCGCAAACATCTGGTCGGCAAGAACATCGCCCTGATTTTCGAGAAGACCTCCACCCGTACCCGTTGTGCGTTTGAAGTGGCGGCCTTCGACCAGGGCGCTCAAGTCTCCTACCTTGGCCCAAGCGGTTCCCAAATCGGTCACAAGGAGTCCATGAAGGACACCGCCCGTGTACTGGGTCGCATGTATGACGGTATCGAATACCGCGGCTACGGTCAGGAGATCGTGGAAGAGCTGGGTGCCTACGCCGGAGTCCCGGTCTGGAACGGCCTGACCAACGAATTCCACCCGACCCAGATCCTGGCCGACTTCATGACCATGCTGGAGCACGGCAAGGGCAAGCGTCTGGATCAAATCAAGTTTGCCTACCTGGGTGATGCCCGTAACAACATGGGTAACTCCCTGATGGTCGGCGCCGCCAAAATGGGTATGGACATCCGTCTGGTCGCACCGAAAGCCTTCTGGCCGGAAGAGGAGCTGGTTGCCAAGTGTCGCCTGATCGCCGAAGAGACCGGCGCACGCATCACCCTGACCGAAGATGTGAAAGAGGGTGTGCTGGGTGCAGACTTCCTCTACACCGACGTCTGGGTATCCATGGGTGAAGCGAAAGAAGCCTGGGATCAGCGCGTCAAACTGATGACTCCGTATCAGGTCAACATGGATGTCATCAACGCCACCAAGAACCCGGATGTGAAGTTCATGCACTGCCTGCCGGCGTTCCACAACGACGAGACCACCATGGGCAAGGAAGTGGCTGACAAATATGGCATGAAAGGCCTGGAAGTGACCGAGGACGTGTTCGAATCCGAGCACAGCATCGTGTTCGACGAGGCCGAAAACCGGATGCACACCATCAAGGCAGTGATGGTTGCTACGCTGGGCGACTAAGGTCGCAGTAGTGGTGCCGGGGGGCGACCCCCGGCTTTTCGACCATGTGACAGCGGCATAATACCTCTAACCCTACAACCCGCAGCCTGCATGGATACCACACCCACAGAAGGAAGCTGGACCATGACCAAATTCAAGTTCCCGTCAGCCTACACGATACTGTTTGTGCTGATCGCCCTGGTGGCCGCCCTGAGCTGGATAGTGCCGGCCGGCAAATATGAGATGACCATGAACGAAGCCCTCGGCAAAGAAGTGCCGGTGGCGGGTACCTACAAACTGGTGGAGGGGAATCCTCAGGGGATCGTCGACGTGCTGCTGGCACCTATCGATGGCCTCTACAACCACGACACCTATGAGGCAGGCGCCATCGACGTCTCCCTCTTTATCCTGATCATCGGTGGTTTTCTTGGCATTGTGACCAAGACCGGTGCCATCGATGCCGGTATCGAACGCGTGACCGACCGCCTGCGCGGCCGGGAAGAGTGGATGATCCCGATCCTGATGGCGCTGTTCGCCGCAGGCGGCACCATCTACGGCATGGCCGAAGAGTCGCTGCCTTTCTACACCCTGCTGGTGCCGGTGATGATGGCTGCCCGCTTTGACCCTGTGGTAGCGGCGGCAACTGTATTGCTGGGCGCCGGTATCGGTACTCTCGGTTCCACCATCAACCCGTTTGCGACCGTTATCGCGGCCAACGCCGCCGGTATCTCCTTCACCGATGGTATCTGGCTGCGCGTCGCCATGCTGGTCGCTGGTTGGCTGCTCTGTGTTGCCTACGTCATGCGTTACGCCAAGATGGTGCGCAGCGATCCGAGCAAATCTCTGGTGGCTGACAAGTGGGAAGAGAACCGCGCCCACTTCCTTGGCAACAAGAGCGACCAGATGCTGGAGTTCACCCTGACCCGTAAAATCGTGCTGGGTATCTTCGTCGCCGCCTTCGCCGTGATGATCTACGGTGTGGCCGTGCTGGGCTGGTGGATGGCGCAGATCTCCGGCGTGTTCCTGGCTGCCGCCATCATCGTCGGTATCATCTCCCGCATGAGCGAAGAGGAGCTGACCTCCAACTTTATCGACGGTGCCCGCGACCTGCTGGGTGTGGCGCTGATCATCGGTATCGCCCGCGGTATCGTGGTAGTGATGGATAACGGCATGATCACTCACACCATTTTGCACAGTGCAGAAGGGATCGTGACTGGCCTCTCCACCATCGTCTTTATCAACGTGATGTTCGTGCTGGAAGTGGTGCTCTCCTTCCTGGTGCCATCCTCCTCCGGTCTGGCCGTACTGACCATGCCGATCATGGCGCCGCTGGCCGACTTCGCCAACGTGGGCCGCGATCTGGTGGTGACTGCTTACCAGTCTGCCTCCGGTCTGGTGAACCTGGTGACCCCGACCTCCGCCGTGGTCATGGGCGGCCTGGCTATTGCCAAGGTGCCTTATGTGCGCTGGTTGAAGTGGGTGGCTCCGTTGCTCGGTATCCTGACCGTGCTGATCGTGGTCTGCCTGAGCCTGGGGGCCGTGCTCTCCTGAGGATGACAAGCAAGATGAAAAGGGAGCCTGCGGGCTCCCGTTTTTTATGGGCGCAAGAAGTGATGGGCAGAAAATTGCAGGCAACAAAAAGGCGACCCGCGGGTCGCCTAAATGCATTCAATGGAAGGGACTAACGAGCTTGCGCCAGCGTGCGCACCACGGCGGCGTGGGCCTGACGGGTGCGGCTGATATGGCGCGGCGCGACCAGCACCACGTCATTGCCTGCGACGGCGCCCATGATCTCGGGATTGGCGTTGCGATCCAGCAGGCGAGCCACCACGGTGGCGGCCCCCGGAGTGGTGTGGATCAGCACCATCTGCTGGTTGTGCACCACTTCGCGCACCATGTCGTGGATAGAGCGGGTGCTGCCGGCGGGCTCCAGCTGCTCGTCGACCAGGGTGTAGACCTTCTTGCCGTTGGCATTTTGCGCCTTGGCGACGCCGAGACGGCGCAGCAGGCGGGAGATGGTGGACTGGCTGATGTCGGCAAAGCCGCGCTCCGACAGCTCGCGGCGGATCTCTTCCTGGGTGCTGTAGCAGTGCTGACCGATGATCTGGCGACAGGCATCCAGCTGGGCCAGATCGGGCTCTTGGGCAACGGGACGACTGAGGGTTTTGACCACGGCGAATTCCTTTGATGATGACCGGAGGTAAACGCGCGATATCTGCCATAGCAGTCAGTTATCAGGTAAAAACACTGATAATCCATCTATATGCAGGGAATGAGCGGGCATTACCATCTTGCGATGGCAAATTATAGCTGACTGGAAATTCGGTGATGTGACAGGGTTCAAAAATGGGCCCCGCGGGGCCCAATCAGATATCAGTAACGCTCGCTGACGATGTCCTGAGTGAAGGACTTCTCGCAGTATTTGCACTTCATCCGTACCACGCCTTTCACTTCGCGCACCCGGAAGTAGCTGTCTACCGGCTCGTTGTGGGAGATGCAGTTGGAGTTGGGGCAGTGGAACACCCCAGCGATGAACTCCGGCAGCTCCAGCTGGTGCTTCTTCACCACATTGAAGTCTTCGATGATGTTGACGGTCGCTTTCGGGGCGAACAGCGCCAGCTGGTTGGCCTGCTGTTCGGTCAGACGGGTGTTCTCAATCTTGATGAGATCCTTCTTGCCCAGCGCACCGGATTTCAGGTTGAAGCCAACGGTGATCCGCTCCTGGGTTTCGACCAGCTGGAACAGCTTGAGGATCTTGATACCCTGGCCAGCGGGGATGTGATCGATGACGGAGCCGTGACGGATGGCTTCGACTTGCAGTTGGTTCTTGTCAGACATGATATTCCCCTAAGCTCAGACAGTTTCGTTCAGTACCAGTGCCAGCAGCGCCTGGCGTGCATAGACTCCGTTCTCCGCCTGCTGGAAGTAGCAAGCGTGGGGAGTCTTGTCGACCGCTACATCGATCTCGTCGACGCGGGGCAGGGGATGCAGGATCTTCATGGTGGGCTTGGCCCCTTCCAGAGTCGCCAGCTCCAGAATGAACTTGGCAGCCATGTGCTTGTATTCAGTCTCGTCGAAGCGCTCTTTCTGGACGCGGGTCATGTAGAGGATGTCCAGCTCCGGCATCACCTCTTCCATGGTCTGGTGGACGCTGAACTGGATACCCTTCTCTTCCAGCTCTTCGCAGATGTAGTCCGGCATCGCCAGCGCTTCCGGGGAGATGAAGAAGAAGCGGCAGTTGAACAGACTGAGGGCTTGGGCCAGCGAGTGCACGGTGCGGCCATATTTCAGGTCACCGACGAAGGCGACGTTGAGGTTGTCCAGACGACCCTGGGTCTCATGGATGGTGAACAGGTCGAGCAGGGTCTGGCTCGGATGCTGGTTGGAGCCGTCGCCGCCGTTGATGACCGGCACGCGGGAGAACTCGGAGGCCAGACGGGCCGCGCCCTCTTTCGGGTGGCGCATCACCACCGCATCCGAGTAGGAGCCGATGATCTTGATGGAGTCAGCCAGCGTCTCGCCTTTCTTGGCGCTGGTGTTGCCACCGTCGGCGAAGCCGATGATGTTGCCGCCAAGGCGCTGTACCGCGGTCTCGAAGGAGAGGCGGGTGCGGGTGGAGGCTTCGAAGAAGCAGCTGGCAACCAGCTTGTCTTTCAACAGGCTGGTGTCAGGTTCAGCCTTCAACCGTTGTGCGGTTGAGACTACCAGTTCCATTTCTGACCGGGTCAGGTCCGAAATGGAGATGACATGTTTCTTATAGAGTGGATTGGTCATCGTCTGCATTCCCTTTGACATCATTGGAGGTTTTTCGGGCACAAAAAAAAGCCCCTGAAACAGGGGCTTTTTTTAAAAATAACTGGGGATCGTTGGGGTGGGAACCGGAAACAACGGGGCCGCTCTGGTGCGCACCACCCGTCTGCAAGGCTGTTTTCTGAATCAAAAACTGCATCGTTTCGTCCCGACCTTTTTCAAAACCGGACAGATTATAGGGCCGCTTTTTTAATTGTCAAAATTTTATTTCCGATGCCAATTTCAGCATGAAAAACGTTTAAGTGGCGGAAACATGACGACAAATCCACACTCTGTGCGTCTCTTGCAGCGATTCCCCATCGCGGGCCATGGCGCGCAAATAACCGAGTCTGTGGTGTCCTTCCAGCAGGCAGTAGGGGCGGGGCAGGGGATGGCCGTTCGGGTAGCTGGCTCCCTCCTCCGGCGCCAGTACGATGACAGGTTCGGGCCAGGTGCCGTCGTTTAGCATCTTCTCGCCGAGCCAGGAGCGGCGGACATAGCGGTTGCTGCGCAGCATCTCGCCCCAGCGCTCGATCACCTCCATATGGCGGGAGTCTATCTGCTCGATAATCTGCGCGGTGGGCCAGCTTTCGCATGCGAACTGGTGGCTGGCGAGATCGATAAAGCTCCAGTTGGACTCAAAACCGCGCCAATGACGGTAAATCCACTGGGAAAGCACATTTTCGGGGATGAAGGGCACCAGCGGGGCGACCCGGGCCAGGTAGTCGGGCAGGGACTCTGTTTTGCGTTCGTCCCTGAAGTTGAGGGGCGCAAGTTGTTGGAGCAGTCGGTAATTGAGCATAAGTGGCCTCCCGGTACCTGCTTTCACCCTACCCCCATTTATGCCCCATTCCTACCCCGCTGAGTCTGGAAATACAGCAAGTTACCCCTCGTTGCTGCACAAATCGGCGCGACTTGTTCGGGATTTGTGCAATCGCATCGAAAGCGTAAAAAAAGCCTTTACCTTTGAAACCCGCTTTGTATACTACGCCTCGTTTGTTGCAGGGGCGTAGTTCCAATTGGTAGAACAGCGGTCTCCAAAACCGATGGTTGCGGGTTCGAGTCCTGCCGCCCCTGCCATTTTCAGAAAGGCCAGCTCATTGAGCTGGCCTTTCGCATTTCCGGCGTTCGCCAATTTATCCCTCTCTCCTTTCTCTTCTCCTTCTTGCCGCTAGCTCTCGGTGACTGTGGCCACATTGATCTCGATGTCTGCCGCAAGAGCGTTCAATGTGCAGCAACCCGCTGTTTCAGGACGGTGACCAGCCGCTGGTGGCGGGCGGGGAGCGGCCACTCGGCGCGGTAGATCAGCCAGAGGGTGTCGATCACTTCAATGCTGCTCTGGATCACCCGGATCTTCTCCTGCTGGGCAAAGGCGGTGACGGCGAAGCGGGGCAGCACGGTAAAGCCGAGGCCGCGGGCGACCGGCTCCAGGATCAGGCCGATCTGGTTGGTAAAGCCGCGCTGCGGGATCTCGTCAACGCGCTGGCCGGGGTAGCGTCGTCCCAACAGGCGCTGAGCCATGCTGCGGCCATCCGGGTGGTCGATAAAGCCGAGCTGACAGAGGTGCTGCCAGCTCGGCTCCTCGCCATCGTTGGGCACCACCAGACAGAGGGGTTCGCGGGCGAAGGGCTCGGCGGCGATGCTGGGGTGCTCCGGCGGTTGATCCACCAGTCCCAGATCGCTGCGCCCCGCCAGCACCGCCTGCACTATGTCGGGGGTGGGGGCGAAACGGTGCTGGATGGTGAGTCCGGGGTGCTCCTGTTGCTGGTCGAGCAGCAGGGGATAGAGCAGCAGACCAATGCTGCCCGGGGTGGACAGGGTGATGGCGCCGTGGTGAGGGTCGTCGTCCGAGAGGCGCGCCCGCAGCTGTTCGGCGGCCTGCGCCTGCTGGCGGGCGAAGTCGAGCAGCACCAGCCCGCGCGGAGTGAGTTCCAGCTGACGCGGCTTGCGCAGCAGCAGGGGGCCAAATTCGGCCTCGAGGCGCGAGATATGCTGACTGACGGCGGCCTGAGTGAGATCCAGCCGCTCGGCGGCGCGGGTAAAACTGCCGGTTTCATGCACCACCACCAGGGTGTGGAGCCAGAGCGGATTAACCATAAATTTAATTTATGCCTTCCATTAGTTTGACCTTATTTTTCATTATGTCGCCCCTTCCTATCATGTCACCTGTTTCCCACACACAATTTCAAGGTGACTTATGACTTACCCGCGCAACTTTTCCCACATCGGCATCACGGTGACTGACCTCGACAAGGCGGTCGAGTTCTATACCAAGGTGATGGGCTGGTATCTCATCATGCCGGCGACCACCATCACCGAGGATGACTCCGCCATCGGCGTGATGTGCAACGACGTGTTCGGCCCGGGTTGGGGCTCCTTCCGCATCGCCCACCTCTCCACCGGCGACAAGATCGGCATCGAGCTGTTCGAGTTTCCCAACAGCGAGCGCCGTGAGAACAACTTCGAATTCTGGAAGAGCGGGGTGTTCCACTTCAGCGTGCAGGATCCGGATGTCGAGGGGCTGGCGGCGCGCATCGTCGCGGCGGGTGGCAAGCAGCGGATGCCGGTACGCGAGTACTACCCGGGCGAGAAACCCTACCGCATGGTCTACATGGAAGATCCCTTCGGCAACATCGTCGAGATCTACAGCCACAGCTATGAGCTGACCTACTCCGCCGGTGCATATCAGGGGTAAGTGACAGGCTGCCTTAGGGCGGCCTGCTGCTTTGTTGTTACAAGAGTCAGTAGCATGGAATAGCGATCTGGTTCACACGAATAGCGCGTTCTGTTGTTGATAGATGGGAAAATATACAGATTCACTAAAGTCTGTTCATATTGCGGCCGATAGCCTTTGATACATCAGGGTTTTCCCTGCCTGACACAACAACAAGGATTCGTCGTCATGACCCTCTCTCTGCGCGGCAAGCTGCTGGCCACCAGTCTTGGCGTAGTGCTGCTGATGGCATCACTGCTCGGCATCGTTGCCTTTCACACCCTAAAATCCCGCACCATGAGCGCCATCCAGAGCGAGGCGGTCAACTATGGCCACGCCTACTCGGTCGCCATCGGCGAATGGATGACGGATCGCAAGAACACCGTCCATGCGCTGGTCAACCTGATCAGCGATAACCCCCAAGCCGAGCTGGTGCCGCACCTGAAGCAGGCCTACACCTCGGGCGGCTTCGGGCTCACCTATTTTGGCTCCGCGCAGGGGGTGATGACCCGGCAGGATCCCTCCCTCAACACCGGCAACTATGACCCGCGCGAGCGCCCCTGGTATCAGGATGCGGTGAAGGCGGGGCAGCTCATCGTCACCGCCCCCTATGTCAGCGTCACCATGCAGAAGCTGGTGGTCACCCTCTCCGAGCCGGTGCGCCATCAGGGCGAGCTGGTCGGTGCTGTGGGGGCCAACCTGGCGCTCGACAAGCTGATCGACGAAGTGCTGGCGATGAAGGTGCAGGGTGAGGGCTATGCCATGCTGCTGGACAGCAGCGGCCTCATCGTCGGCCATCCGCAGAAGGATTTGGCGCTCAAGCCCATCGCCGAGCTGGCGCCGGGACTCTCTGCCGCCACCTTCCAGCAGTGGGGCCGTGAAAACAGCGAGCTGCACGCCGCCACCCTCGACGGGCGGGATGTGCTGCTGGCGGTACAACCGGTACCGGGCACCGACTGGCTGCTGGCCATGGTGATGTATCGCGATGTGCTGGAGGCGCCGCTCAGCAGCCTGCTGTGGGAGTTGGTGGGGCTGACCCTGGTGCTGATGCTGGTATTCAGCGCCCTGCTCACCGCCACCTTCAAATACCTGTTCGCCGATCTCGGTCGGGTCGCGCACGCCCTGCACGACATCGCCCACGGCGAGGGGGATCTCACCGTTCACATCAACACCCACAGCAAGGATGAGGTGGGTCAGCTGGCCCAGAACTTCAACCAGTTCGTGGCGCGGCTGCACGGCATCGTCAGCCGGTTGCGGGATGTGACCGTCGAGCTGGCGGCCCAGTCTCGCGCTCAGGCGGCCGGGGCGCAGGCCCGCAGTCAGCGGGTGCGCCAGCAGCAGGATGAGATCGTGATGGTGGCGACCGCGGTGACCGAGATGGCTTCCGCTACCCAGGAGATCGCCGGTAACGCCGAGTTTGCCGCCACTACCGCCACCGATGCGGTTGCACTGGCGGTCGCCGGTCAATCCCAGGTTGGCCAGAGTCAGCGCAGCATTACCGGTCTGGCGGACGAAGTGGCCGATGCCAGCCAGATCATCAATGAGCTGGACAGCCATGCCCAGAAGATCAGCGGCATTCTGGCGACCATCAGCGGCATCGCCGAGCAGACCAACCTGCTGGCGCTCAACGCCGCCATCGAGGCGGCCCGGGCCGGTGAGCAGGGGCGCGGCTTTGCGGTAGTCGCGGACGAGGTGCGGGTGCTGTCACGTCGTACCCACGACTCCACCGACGAGATCCAGCAGATGATCGAGACCCTGCAGCAGACTACCCGTCGCGCCGTGGGTGGCATGGAGACCAGCCGTCAGCTGGCGGGTACCAGCGTCGAGGATGCGGAAGCGGCCAACCAGAGCCTTGCCCGGATCAACGAGGCGATCGGCTCCATCAGCGACATGGCGACCCAGATCGCGGCAGCGGCCGAGGAGCAGACTTCGGTGACCGGCGAGATCAGCCGCAATACCGAGAATATCCGCCACGTCTCGCAAGAGCTGGCCGAGCAGGCGGGCAGCGAGGCGGCGCAGGCGGCCGAACTCAAGTCGCTGACCGAGCGGCTGGAGCAGGAGATCGGCCGCTTCCGGCTCTGATCCTCCGCCAACTCTCCATGAAAAAGGGCAGCCCGCGGGCTGCCCTTTGTTATTTTACGGCTGGCTTAAGGGGTCTGCTTGACCCAAATCAGCTGGTCGGTGGCAAAGCCCAGCGACTTCGCCTTGGCGACCAGCGCATCCACCTTCGCCTTGGGCGGGTTGGGTGAGCGGGCGAGGATCCAGAGGTAGTCGTGGTTGTAGCTGGTCACCAGCGAGAGCTGGTAATCGGGATCGAGGTCGATGACGTTGTAGCCGCCGTAGAAGGGGCCGAAGAAACTCACCTTGAGCCGCGCCTCGTCCGGGTTGCCGACGAAGTAGGCCTTGCCCTCGGCTTCGCGCCAGCTGCCATCGCTCTGCTTGCCGCGGTTGAGCACCTTGACGCCGCCATCATCCCGCAGGCTGTAGGTGGCGCTCACCTGCTCCAGCCCCCGCTCGAAGCTGTGGTCGAGGCGGGCAATCTCATACCAGGTGCCAAGATAACGATCGAGCTGGAAGCCGGTAACGGGGCGAATGCCGTCGGCAATCCCGGTACAGGCCGTCAGCAGTAAAGCGGTGAACAGGCAAAGCAGTGAACGCATAAGTAATCCCTCTCTTGTTATCCCTCGATGATGCGCAGCTGGCCATCCCGGAAGCGGGAGGCCTGATCCGTCGGCGTGCTGCCGAAGAAGCGCTTGTACTCCCGACTGAACTGGGAGTTGCTCTCGTAACCGACTCTGGCCGCCGCGGTGCCCGCCTTGATGCCATCGTGCAGCATCATCATCCGCGCCTTGTGGAGGCGAAACGACTTGATGTACTGCAGCGGCGAGGTAGCGGTGACCGCCTTGAAGTGGTGGTGAAAGGCGGAGACGCTCATGTTCACCTCCCGCGCCAGCTCCTCCATGGTGAGGTTGTCGGCATAACGGGACTCTATCATACGCAGCACCCGGGCGATCTGGCCCACATGGTTGTGGCGATTGGCGAGCGCTTGCAGCGCCGGGCCACCCCCCTCGGTGAGGGCGTGGAACAGCATCTCCCGCACCGTCTGCGGCCCCAGCACCCTGGCGTGCAGCGGGTTGTCCATCAGCTCGATCAGTCGCTCGGCAGCGCAGAACATGGTTTCCGACAGGGGGACCGAGTGGACGCCGCTCTTTTGCGGCGCGGGAGCGGGCAGGGCATCGCCCAGCTCCAGCAGCAGCTCTTGCAGGGTTACCAGATCGATCTCGATGGTAAAACCGATAAGCGGCTGCTCGGGGGAGGCGAAGCACTCGCACTCGCAGGGGAGCGGCAGGGTCATCAGCAGATAGTGGTTGGGATCGTAGCGAAACACCTGATCCGCCAGATAACCCACCTTGTGTCCCTGCAGGATAACGATCATCCGCGGTTGGTAGAGCACCGGGGTGCGGCCATGGTGCTCGGTGGTATAGATGAGGTTGACCTGTTTCACCGGTGATGGGGTGATGCCGGGTGCAGTGACGTGGCGGGTCAATCTGGTTGCGAGGTCGCTGTAACGGTTTTGCATGGGCGCTCTTTGATTCGACAGTTCCGGTTTTCGCTGCTTTGTAGAAATAGGCAAGAATCAAGCAGGATGTTGTCTTGATGGTAGGGTGGTTCTGGAGAAAAATGCAATCACGATTTCGCGGCCAGGCCGCCCTGACTATCAGAAGAAGGCAATGTCGATGAACAACTTTACTCTCCATACCCCGACCAAAATCCTGTTCGGCCAAGGGCAGATCGCCCAGTTGCGCGAGCAGCTCCCGAGCGATGCCCGCGTCATGATCACCTATGGCGGCGGCAGCGTGGTGCGCAGCGGCTTGCTGGAGCAGATCCGCAACGAGCTGGCCGGTATGACCCTGTTTGAATTTGGCGGCATCGAGCCGAACCCGGCCTACGAGACCCTGATGGGCGCCGTGGAGCTGGCCCGTGCCGAGCGGGTCGACTTCCTGCTCGCCGTTGGCGGTGGCTCCGTGCTCGATGGCACCAAGTTTATCGCCGCTGCTGCGCACTACGATCTGGCCAAGGCTCCCTGGCACATTCTCGAAACCGTCGGCAGTGAAGTGCGTTCCGCCATTCCGCTCGGTTCCGTGCTGACCCTGCCGGCGACCGGTTCCGAAATGAACATGGGCGCCGTCATCACCCGTCGCAGCAGTGGCGACAAGGTGCACTTCTTCTCGCCGTTCGTGATGCCGCGCTTCGCCGTGCTGGATCCGGTGCTCACCTACACCCTGCCCGAGCGTCAGGTGGCGAACGGGGTGGTGGATGCTTTCGTCCACATAGTGGAGCAGTACCTCACCTATCCGGTCAATGCCAAGGTGCAGGATCGCTTCGCCGAAGGCTTGCTGCTGACCCTGATCGAAGAGGGCCCCAAGGCGCTGGCCGAGCCGCACAACTACGAGGTGCGCGCCAACATCATGTGGAGCGCCACCATGGCGTTGAACGGCCTGATCGGCGCCGGTGTGCCGCAGGATTGGGCCACTCACATGTTGGGTCACGAACTGACCGCCCTGCATGGCCTCGACCATGCCCAGACTCTGGCGGTGGTGCTGCCTGCCCTGCTGCAGGCCAAGCGCAAACAGAAACATGCCAAGCTGCTGCAATACGCCGAGCGGGTGTGGGGTCTGAACAGCGGCAGCGAAGCGGAGCGCATCGACGATGCCATCGCTGCGACCCGCGACTTCTTCGAGCGGATGGGGGTCAAGACCCGACTGCGCGACTACGGTCTCAAAGATCTGGGTATCGACACCCTGATCGGCAAGCTGGGTGAGCACTGTATGACCCGTCTGGGCGAGCACAGCGATATCGATCTGGTGCAGAGCCAGCATATTTATGAAGCGGCCTGGTAAGGGCCGCCAATCGGCGCCAAACGGGCGAAACGATTGAATTGTCGGGGCCCTCTCCCGCCATCTGGCGGCTGAGCGGCCCCGCTTTTGTTGGGAAAATGTTACTTTTCGGCGTTTCGCTGCGAGAAGTGAGACGAAAGCGGATTTCGTAAGAACAAAAAACGCTAAGATAGAGGGCCGGTAAAACATTTTTTTTGACTGGTTGGATCACTTTTTTCAGCCGTTTTTACTGGTATAAGCCTCTAATTTGGTTTGTTTTTTTTAATCGTAGCCAGGGATGGGCTGAATTCTGTACGAGTGCCGTCGGGACTGCGGTTGTAATAAAACTCCAAAATTTGATACTAATCACCTTCGCGCCTGAAAAGCGGGGGCCTGACCATGACAGGAGGTTGAGGTAAAGCCTACTGATTTTCATAACAAAGAGCCCTGGACCTGCACTTTGGTCATGTCTTGTTTCGTCAGAAGTGAGACACTGGGCAGCGATTGTTTATTAACCATCAGGGAATAGTCATGCAGATTGGAATACCGAGAGAGAGTCTCGCCGGTGAGACCCGGGTCGCAGCGACCCCGGCTACCGTCGAGCAGCTGAAAAAGCTCGGCTTCGAGGTCGCCATCGAGACCGGCGCAGGCCTGTCGGCCAGCTTCGATGATGCCGCCTTCGAGGCTGCCGGTGCCAGCGTGGTGCCGAATGTCTGGCAAGCCGACCTTATCTTCAAGGTCAATGCGCCGACCGATGCCGAGATCGCACAAATTAAAGATGGCGCCACTCTGGTGAGCTTCATCTGGCCTGCCCAGAACCCTGAGCTGGTCAAGAAGCTGTCCGAGCGCAACATCAATGTGATGGCGATGGATATGGTGCCGCGGATCTCCCGTGCCCAGTCCCTCGATGCCCTCTCCTCCATGGCCAACATCGGTGGCTATCGCGCCGTGGTTGAAGCTGCGCACCAGTTCGGTCGCTTCTTCACCGGTCAAATCACCGCAGCCGGTAAAGTGCCGCCTGCCAAGGTACTGGTGATCGGTGCCGGTGTGGCCGGTCTGGCTGCCATCGGTACGGCCGGTTCCCTCGGCGCCATCGTGCGTGCGTTCGATACCCGTCTGGAAGTGGCCGAGCAGATCGAATCCATGGGTGGGGAATTCCTCAAGCTGGACTTCGGTGGCGAAGACGGTGCATCCAGCGATGGTTACGCCAAAGTCATGTCCGATGAGTTCATCAAGGCCGAGATGGAGCTGTTCGCCCAGCAGGCCAAAGAGGTGGACATCATCATCACCACCGCCCTGATCCCGGGCAAGCCGGCTCCCAAGCTGATCACCAAAGAGATGGTCGACAGCATGAAGCCGGGCTCCGTCATTGTGGACATGGCCGCTCAGGCTGGCGGTAACTGTGAATACACAGTGCCGGGTGAGCTGCATGTCACCGACAACGGCGTCAAGGTGATTGGTTACACCGATCTGCCGGGCCGTCTGCCTGCCCAATCCTCCCAGCTCTACGGTACCAACCTGGTCAACCTGATGAAGCTGATGTGCAAGGAGAAGGACGGCAACGTTGCCATCGACTTCGAAGACGTGGTTCAGCGCAACATGACGGTGATCCAGGCCGGTGAAGTGACCTTCCCGCCGCCCGCTATCTCCGTCTCTGCCGCTCCGCAGAAACCGGCCGCCGCCAAACCGGCCGCCAAGAAAGAAGAGGCCAAGCCCTCCAACAAGAAGTTCGTGTTCGGTGCCCTCGGCATCGCCGCCTTCGGCTGGATTGCGTCCGTTGCCCCGGCAGCCTTCCTCTCTCACTTCACCGTATTCATCCTGGCCTGTGTGGTCGGTTATTACGTGGTGTGGAACGTATCGCACGCCCTGCATACGCCGCTGATGTCGGTCACCAATGCCATCTCCGGCATTATCGTGGTCGGTGCCCTGCTGCAGATCGGGCAAGGGTCGACTCTGGTTACCGCATTGGCCTTCATCGCCGTGCTGATTGCCAGTATCAACATCTTCGGCGGCTTCACCGTCACTCAGCGCATGCTGAAGATGTTCCGTAAGGATTAAGGGGGTTTAACGTGTCTCAAGGACTGGTAACAGCATCCTATATCGTTGCCGCCGTGCTCTTCATCCTCAGTCTCGCGGGACTGTCGAAGCAAGAGACGGCCAAACATGGCAACCTGTTCGGTATCGCGGGTATGGCCATCGCCCTGATCGCGACCGTGTTCAACCCGGAGACCAGTGGCGTTCACTGGATCATTCTGGCCATGGTGATCGGTGGTGCCATCGGCGTGCGGCTGGCGCTCAAGGTCGAAATGACCGAGATGCCCGAGCTGGTGGCCGTGCTGCATAGCTTCGTGGGTATGGCGGCAGTGCTGGTGGGCTTCAACAGCTTCATCGATCTGCACCCCTCCGCACCGGCTGAAGTGGTTGTCTCCGTCGGTTCCAACCTGGATGCCACTCTGGCAGCCGCCCGTGCGGCGTTCGAGCAGGCCAACAGCGTTGCCCAGGTCGAGCACCTGACCGGCGCCATGCTGAACATCCACCTGGTCGAGATCTTCCTGGGCGTCTTCATCGGTGCCGTAACCTTTACCGGTTCCGTGGTTGCCTTCGGCAAACTGCGCGGTCTCATCTCCTCCAAGCCGCTGATGCTGCCACACCGCCACAAGCTGAACCTGCTGGCCGTGGTCGCTTCTCTGGCGCTGATGGTCTACTTCGTCAACGCGGGCGGCTCTACCTTCGCCCTGCTGGTGATGACCCTGATCGCCTTCGCCTTCGGCTGGCATCTGGTTGCCTCCATCGGTGGCGCAGACATGCCGGTCGTGGTCTCCATGCTGAACTCCTACTCCGGTTGGGCGGCAGCGGCGGCGGGCTTCATGCTCTCCAACGACCTGCTGATCGTCACCGGTGCCCTGGTGGGTTCCTCCGGTGCGATCCTCTCTTACATCATGTGTAAGGCGATGAACCGCTCCTTCATCTCCGTGATCGCCGGTGGCTTCGGCTCCGACGGCGTAGCCTCCACGGCTGATCAGGAGATGGGCGAATACCGCGAAACCAGCGCCGAGGAAGTGGCTGACCTGCTGAAAAACTCCAGCTCCGTCATCATCACCCCGGGCTACGGTATGGCGGTGGCGCAGGCCCAGTATCCGGTGGCTGAAATCACCCAGAAGCTGCGTGACCGCGGCGTCAAGGTGCGCTTCGGTATCCACCCGGTTGCCGGTCGTCTGCCTGGCCACATGAACGTGCTGCTGGCGGAAGCGAAAGTCCCGTATGACATCGTGCTGGAAATGGACGAGATCAACGACGACTTCGCCGATACCGATACCGTGCTGGTGATCGGTGCCAACGACACCGTCAACCCGGCCGCGATGGAAGATCCGGGCAGCCCGATCGCCGGTATGCCGGTACTGGAAGTGTGGAAAGCGCAGAACGTCATCGGCTTCAAGCGCTCCATGAACACTGGCTACGCCGGTGTCCAGAACCCGCTGTTCTTCAAGGAAAATACCCAGATGCTGTTTGGCGATGCCAAGGCCAGCGTCGAGGCAATCCTGAAAGCACTGTAAGTGCCACTCAGAGAGTGAATATCAAGGAGGCTTCGGCCTCCTTTTTTATTGCCCATCCCTTGTATATCCTCAATCCATACGGACCATGAGGGATCTCCATGATGTGGTGTCAGGGTTGGCGAAGGATCGGGTTGTACGGCTGGCTGCTGGCCTTCCTGTTTGGTGCTGGTTCGGCCGTAGCAGCGGACGAGCCGCCGACTCTGACGCTGCTGACCGAGCTGTGGCCCCCTTATGTGATGCGTGGTGACAATGGCGAGCTGGCTGGCGCCGATCTCGATCTGGCCTGTACCGTGTTGCGCCAGATGGGTTATCGCACTGAAATCAGGGTGCTGCCCTGGAAGCGGGTTCTGCAGCAGGCCCGTCTCAGGCAGGGGGATGCGGTGCTCGATGTCTTCTTTGAACCTTCCCGCCAGCACTGGCTCCACTATCCCGAAGAGCCGCTCTCTTATAGCGGTGAAGTGCTCTTCTATCCGACGTCTCGTCCGGTGGATTTCAGGCAGCTATCCGACCTCAAGGGTCTGCGGATAGGTATTCAGGAAGATTATGCCTACAGCCCCGATTTTCTGACCGATCCCGGGGTGATCCGGATGCCGATGACGGGGGAGGGGAATGCCATCAAACAGCTGCATTTGATGATGGCCGGTCGGCTGGACGGGGTGGTGCTCAACGAGCGGGTCGGTCGCTACTTGCTGCATACCCAGGGGCTGCAGGATCAGGTGAACCACGGCTCGCGCCTGCTGACCGACGACAACCGCAACTTCCTCGCGTTTACCCACAAGCCTGGCCACGACCAGCTGGCTATCCGCTTCTCCTCTGCCCTCAAGGCATTCAAACAGACTCCCGCCTACAAGCAGTTGCTGGCCCGCTATCACCTCTGAGTTGCTGCCCTGCTGTGCGCCGCTTCACAATTTGTCGCACTTTGTTAAAAGGTGGGCATAATGGCGAACAAAAAGGGGATACCGCTCAACATTAGTTGATCTTGTTGATAGTAGAATCAACTGCGGTTTACTCAGAGTTACTCATATATGTCCACAGCAGCCACCACTGACCAGATCAATTCGTTAACGGATGAAGAACGTCATCTGATCGCCAGTTTCGAGCCCGCGGTCGAGGCGCTGGCCGCGCTGTTTGGCACAGGGTGCGAGGTGGTGTTGCATGCGTTCGATACGCTGGATGCATCGGTCATCAAGATTGCCAACGGCCATATCACCGGTCGTCGGGAGGGGGCGCCGGTCACCGACTTTGCCCTCAACCGCTTGCAGGGGGAGGCGGGCAGCCAGTGGAGCAGCTACTTCAGCCGTACCCGCGACGGGACGCTGATGAAGTCCTCCTCCATCACCATCAGCAACCGGCAGGGCAAGCCCATCGGCATGCTCTGCGTGAACTTCAGTCTGGATACCTCCCTTGGCAGCCTGCTCGATACCTTTGCGCTGCCCGCGGCACCGGCGCCGCTCAACAACGAGACCTTTGCCAGCTCAGTGGACGATCTGGTGACCCAGGTGATTGAGAAGGTGGATCGGGACGATTCGCTCTCCTGCACGGTGCGCAACAAGGAGATAGTGACCCGGCTCTTCGACATGGGGATCTTCGAGATCAAGGAGGCGGCCCAGCTGGTTGCCCGGATGCTCGGCATCTCCCGTCATACTGTTTATCTGCATATCCGTAATCACAAGGCGGATCTGAACAAGCAATAACTGCCTGCGGGCACCCTGAACATGAGAAACACTGCGATGAAAGCACAATGGACCGACTTTATTACCCTGCTCAAGCGTGAAGTGGTGCCGGCCCTGGGCTGTACCGAGCCGATGTCGGTGGCGCTGGCGGCGGCCAACTGCCGCAAGCTGCTGGGGGAGACCCCGACCCGCATCAGCGTCTGGGTCAGTGGCAATCTGTTCAAGAACGGCATGGGCGTCGGGGTGCCGGGCACCGGCATGATCGGTCTGCCGGTGGCCGCTGCGGTCGGCATCACCGGCGGCAATCCCGATGCCGGGCTGGAGGTGCTCAAGACCCTCACACCAGAACAGGTGGAAGCGGCCAAGACGTTGTTGCCGGTCATCAAGGTGGATGTGAAGGATGTGCCGGACGTGCTCTACGCCGAGGTGCTGGCCGAAGTGGAGGGCCATAGCGCCCGGGTGGTGATCTGCACCGACCACACCCGCATCATCCTGATGGAGAAGGATGGCGAGGTGCTGATGGAGCAGAACAGCGCCCCCGGCGTGCAGATCCAGCCAGCCAAATCCGCCAAACCGGCCATGACCCTGCGGGAGATCGTCGATTTTGCATTGGAAGTGCCGCTGGCGGAGATCGACTTTATCCGCGAGGCCGCCACCATGAATCAGGCGCTGGCAGATGAAGGGTTGCAGGGTTACGGCCTGAAGATCGGCAAGATCCTCACCGAGCAGGTGGAGCGCAAGCTGCTCTCCGATGACCTGATGACGCTGGCGATGCGCCTCTCCTCTGCTGCCTCCGATGCGCGGATGGATGGCGCCATGCTGCCCGCCATGTCCAACTCCGGTTCCGGCAATCAGGGCATTGCCGCCACCATGCCTGTGGTCGCGGCTGCCCGCTTCCTCAAGGCGAGCGACGAGCAGCTGACCCGAGCGTTGGTGATGAGCCATCTGGTGGCCATCTACATCAAGACCTATCAGAACAAGCTGTCGGCCCTCTGCGCCGCCAGTACCGCCGCCATGGGGGCCGGAGCCGCCATAACCTGGCTGCTGGGCGGCCAGTATCAGCAGATCAGCCACTGCATCAACAACATGATTGGCGATGTCTCCGGCATCATCTGCGACGGCGCGGGCAGCGCCTGCTCCATGAAGGTCTCCACCTCCACCTCGGCGGCGGTTAAGTCTTCGCTGATGGCTATCAACAACCTGCATGTCCCCCAGAGCGAGGGGATCGTCTCCGACGATGTAGACCAGACCATCGCCAATCTGGGCCGCCTCTCCAAAGAGGGGATGCTGGATACCGACATCGAGATCATCAATATCATGCGAGCGAAACAGCAGAAGCAGTGAATCTGTGACAAGGGGGCGATAGACCCCCTTGTTCTTGTCACGACGGCGCAGACCGTCTGACACGGTTGCCAGGGCAAGCATGGCGCTTGCTCTTGTTTCTCGGGCGCAAGCCCGCTTTTTGGGGAGTCATACCATGACATTTAGCGTTATCGGCAATCTGGCCATCGCCGCCATCTTGCTGTTCTTTCTCTACCGGTTACAGGAAAAACATGTGAGCTTCACCCGCCGGGTATTTGCCGGTCTGGGGCTCGGTATTCTGTTCGGCGCCGCGTTGCAACTGCTTTACGGTGCAGGTTCGCCGGTCATTGTTCAGACCATCGACTATCTGGATATCGTGGGTAGCGGCTATGTGAAGCTGCTGCAGATGATCATCATCCCGCTCATCATGGTCTCCATCATCAGCGCTATCTTGAAGCTCAATGGTGGTACCGCGCTGGGCAAGATCAGCGCCATGACCATAGGCGTGCTGATCTTCACCACCGCCATCGCCGCCGGGGCGGGCATCCTGATGTCCAACCTGTTTGGCCTGACCGCTGAAGGGCTCACCTCCGGTGCCGCCGAGAGCGCCCGGGGCGCCGCGCTGCAGACCACCCTCGGCAGCGTCGAGAGCATGTCGTTCGCCAAGATGATGCTGGAGTTCATTCCCGCCAACCCCTTCCTCGACATGACCGGGGCGCGCAAGACCTCCACCATCGCCGTGGTGATCTTCTCCATCTTCATTGGCCTCTCCGCTACCGGCATCGCCCGCAAGAAGCCGGAGATCTTCGCCAGCTTCAGCCACTTCGTGGCCGTGGCTCATGCCATCGTAATGCGAATGGTGACTCTGGTGCTGCGCCTGACCCCGTTTGGCGTACTGGCGCTGATGACCAAGGTGGTCTCCGGCTCCAACTATGCGGATATTCTTAACCTGCTCAGCTTTGTGATGGCCTCTTACGGCGCCATCGCCATCATGTTTGTCGTGCACCTGCTGCTGGTGAGCATGGTCGGCATCAACCCGCTGCGCTTCCTCAAGAAGATCACGCCGGTGCTGGCGTTTGCCTTCACCTCGCGCACCAGTGCGGGCTCCATCCCGATGAACGTGCAGACCCAGACCAAGTCGCTGGGTATTCCTGAGGGGATCGCCAACTTCGCCGCCTCCTTCGGTTCCACCATCGGTCAGAACGGCTGTGCCGGTATCTATCCGGCCATGCTGGCCGTGATGATTGCCCCGACCGTCGGGGTCAACCCGATGGATCCCGGCTTTATCATGACCCTGATTGCCATCATTACCGTCAGCTCCTTCGGGGTGGCCGGGATTGGCGGTGGCGCCACCTTTGCCGCGCTGATCGTGCTCTCCGCGCTGGACTTCCCGGTGGCGCTGGCCGGTCTGCTCATTTCCATCGAGCCGCTGATCGACATGGGTCGTACCGCGCTCAACGTTTCCGGCTCCATCACCGCAGGGACGGTCACCAGCCGCCTGATGGGCGAGACCGACATGCATGTGTTCAACAGCGATCACGAAGTGAGTCTGGACGGCGAAGAATCCACCGTCTGATTTGCTGTCGGTTGATCTGCCCGTGGAAAGGGGTGACTCTTTCCCGTCATAGACCGCAGGGAGGGCATGCCCTCCCTGCGCCATTGAGAGGAAAAACAATGAGAATTCTGATCATCGGTGGCGAAGCCGCCGGTATGAGTGCGGCGGCCAAGGCGCGCCGTCTGGCCAAAGATGCCGACATCGTGGTGTATGAGGCCTCCGAGGTGATCTCTTTCGGTGCCTGCGGCCTGCCCTACTTCGTCGGTGACGAGTTTCAGGAGCCCGGCTACATGGCCGAGTTCACCCCCGAGCAGTTCGCCGCCAAGGGGATCGAGGTCAAGATTGGCCATCGGGTGCTGAGCGTTGACGCAACTGCCCAGACCCTGCAGGTGGAGCACAACGGCGACACCTTTACCGACCGCTACGATCGCCTGATGATCGCCACCGGTGCCCGCGAAGTGATGCCCCCCATCCCCGGTTTGCAGCAGCAAGGGGTATTCGGTCTGCGCCGGATGGCCGACGGGCTTGCGCTCAAAGCAGCGGTTCAAGACAAGAACAATCGCCGCGCTGTGGTGATCGGCTCCGGCTTTATCGGGCTGGAGGTGGTCGAGGCGCTGGTCCATCAAGGCAAAGAGGTGCGTCTTATCGAGCTGGCGGATCGGGTCATCCCCGATGCGTTTGATGGCGAGATCACCCAGCATATCGAGACCGAACTGCGCGAGCAGGGGGTCTCTCTCCATCTGGGTGAGCGAGTTGAAGCGCTGCTGGGGGATGGCCGGGTGACCGGCGTGCGCACCAGCCAGGGGGAGTACGAGGCCGATATCGTGGTGATCTGCACCGGGGTCAAGCCCAACACCGAGTTTCTGGCCGATACCGGTATCGAGCGGCTCGGCAATGGCGCCATCAAGGTGGATCGTCAGGGACGCAGCTCGCTGGCCAATGTCTGGTCGGCCGGTGACTGTGCCAGCGTCTGGCACAGCGTAAAGCAGCAGCAGGTCTATGTGCCGCTCGCCACCATCGCCAACAAGCTGGGGCGCATGGTGGGCGAGAACCTGGCGGGGGCCGAGCAGGAGTTCCCCGGCACTCTGGGTTCCGCCGCGCTCAAGGTGCTGGGGCTGGAGGCGGGTCGTACCGGCCTCTCCGAGCAGGAAGCCAAGGCGATGGGGATCGACTATCGCACCGTGGTGATCAAGGACAAGTGCCACACCAACTACTGCCCGGGTCAGTCCGACATCCACGTCAAGCTGGTCTACGAGGCGGGCAGCAAGCGGCTGCTGGGTGGCCAGATCCTCGGTCGCAAGGGGGCGGTCCACCGCATCGACGCGCTGGCAGTGGCCATCACCATGGGGGTGACCACCGAACAGCTCGGTATGCTGGACTTTGCCTATGCGCCGCCCTTCTCCCGCACCTGGGATGCCCTGAACGTAGCGGGTAATGTCGCGAAGTAAGCGTTGCGATGACGGACGGCGTTGGGAAGGCGCCGTTACGTTGCCCCAGCTCTGCAGAGCAATCTGCGGGTAACAGCTGAGGGTAAATTGCAGCGATAAAAAAACCGATGCCATGGCATCGGTTTTTTACTATTACCGGTTTATTCGCTCTCAGCTGCGGGCGAGGCGGTTTTCCGGGTAGTTCTTGGCCAGCACTTCGCGGGCGTGCTTGGCCAGCTGCGGCATCTTCAGGGCATCGTAAGACTCGACCATGATCTCCAGCGCCTTCTCGGTTTCGGCTGTGTCGGGGTAGGTTTCGACAATCAGCTTGGCCCGGTTGGCGGCCGCGACCAGTGCATCACGCTTCACGTAATACTCGGCCACGCTCAGGTCATATCGGGCCAGACGATTCTTCAGGCCAATCATGCGGGCGCGGGCATCGGCGGCATAGACGCTGTTGGGGTAGTTCTGCAGCAGGGTCTTGAAGTCCTGGAATGCCTGACGGGCATAAGCCGGGTCTTTGTCGTCACGACCGATACCGAACAGGCTCTGGAAGAAGTTGTAATCCGCCGCCATGTTGGTTAGGCCGCGCATATAGAAGACGTAATCGATATTTTTATGCGCCGGATTGAGGCGGATAAAACGGTCGATATTGGCGATCGCCTGAGCGGTATCATCCTGCTTGTAGTAGGCATAGATGAGGTCAAGCTGCACCTGGTTGGAGTAGGCGCCGAATGGGTAGCGAGAGTCCAAAGCCTCAAGCAATTCAGTGGCTTGCACGTAATTGCCAACGTCCAGTTTGAGGCGTGCTTTCTGGTACAGGGTCTCCGGCGGTTCGTCGGGTACCTTGGGTTTGGTGCTGGAACAGCCTGTGATCAAGGTAGCGACCAAGGCGAGCGACATCAGCAGGTGAGACTTCTTTCCCATCAACAACATCCGGTCCATTTCCACGAAATTGGCAAAGTATCCGTTATGCTTGGCTAAAAGAAAAGCTAGAATACCCGGATTATTTCGAATTGATACCCCCCGCTCAAGAGACCATACATGAGCCAGCATATTGAACTGACAGGCGAATTCCAGGATCACCAATTCGGGCAGCGACTCGACCAGGCCCTGGCCGAATTGTTTCCAGACTACTCCCGCACCCGCATCAAGGAGTGGATTTTACAGGACAGAGTGACCCTGGACGGTCAGGTTGCCAACACCCCGCGCGAGAAGATTCTGGCCGGGCAGCAGGTGCATGTGAATGTCGAGCTGGAAGATGACACTCGCTGGGATGCCCAGGATATCGAGCTCAACATCGTTTATGAAGATGAACACATTCTGGTGATCGACAAACCGGCCGGTCTGGTGGTTCACCCGGGCGCAGGTACGCCGGATGGCACCATCCTCAACGCCCTGCTGCACCGCTACCCCGGCATTGCCGAGGTACCTCGCGCCGGTATCGTGCACCGTCTGGATAAAGACACCACAGGTTTGATGGTGGTTGCCAAAACCGTACCCGCCCAGACCCATCTGGTGGAAGCGTTGCAGGCGCGCCAGATCACCCGTGAGTACGAAGCAATCGCCATCGGTCACATGACCGCAGGGGGTACCGTTGATGCGCCCATCGGTCGTCACCCGACCCAGCGTACCCATATGGCCGTGGTGCCCAATGGTCGTCCTTCCGTAACTCACTACCGGGTGCACGAGAAGTTCCGTGGCCACACCCGTCTGCGTCTGCGTCTGGAGACCGGCCGTACCCACCAGATCCGTGTCCACATGGCGCACATCAAGCACCCGCTGGTGGGTGATCCCGCTTACGGTGGCCGTCTGCGCCCGCTGCGCAACGCGACCCCCGAGCTGACTCAGGCACTGCGCAACTTCAACCGTCAGGCGCTGCATGCCACCATGCTGCAACTGGCTCACCCCATCACGGGTGAAGTGATGCAGTGGCATTCAGCTACACCGCAAGACATGGTGGAGCTGATGGAAGTGCTGCGCGCGGATACGCTCGCCAATCCGGATGATTTAGTCTGGAACTGATGCGATAGGGCCTGCTGCGTCGGTTTCTGGCGTCATCCGGCCCGAACAGATGCCAAACGGGGTTCCCTTGCAGGAGCCCCGTTTTTATATCGGTGAATTGAAGGAGTCACAGATGAAATGGATCGAACCCGACTGGCCAGCCCCGGCGTGTGTCAGGGCGTTGTCGACCACCCGGGATGGCGGCGTCAGTGAAGGGGTCTTTACCGGTCTCAATCTGGGGGCCCACGTGGGTGACGAACCGGTGCGAGTCGAGTCTAACCGCGCCCGCTTGCAGCAGGCGGCCGCCATCCCGGGGCCCCTTAACTGGCTTAATCAGGTGCACGGCACCGTGGTTCATCCGGTCAGCAGCCATTATGAGCTGGCGCCGGATGCCGACGCAGCTTGCGCCCATGAGGCGGAGCTGGCCTGCATCGTGATGACTGCTGACTGTCTGCCGGTGCTGTTCTGCGATCGGGCAGGTACCGTGGTCGCAGCGGCCCACGCAGGCTGGCGTGGACTGAAAGAGGGAGTGCTGGAGGCGAGCATCGTCGCCATGGGCTGCGAGCCGGGCAAGATCCTGGCCTGGATGGGCCCGGCCATTGGCCCCACAGCGTTTGAAGTGGGTGGCGAGGTGCGCGAGGCCTTTATGGCCGAGCAGGCCGAAGCAGAAGCGGCGTTCATCCCTTCGTCCAATGAGGGGAAATGGCTGGCGGATATCTACCAGCTGGCCCGGCTGCGCCTTGCCCGCGCCGGCGTCACCGCCATCTATGGTGGCGAGTACTGCACCTTCAGCGACAGCGAGCAGTTTTACTCCTATCGCCGCGACGGCCAGACCGGCCGGATGGCCTCCCTCATCTGGTTGGCCCGCTAAGCAATCACCCGCCAAGTAATAGCCCGTCTCTCTCAAGAGCAGAGCCGTATGAGAGAGGCGGGGCTCCTGTTCTTGTCCCCTCTTGCAGAAAAAATAACCAGCCCATGCCCTTGAAATAGCCCGTACGGGCCTCATCTTTCATCTCAGAAAGTTATGTTGTTTGCCGCGCAAGCGGCGTCTGCCTGTTTGAAGGGGGAGTGCAATGCGCCTCGATCGCCTTACCAGCAAATTCCAGATTGCTATTTCCGATGCCCAGTCTCTTGCGCTGGGTCGTGACCACCAATTCATCGAACCCGTTCACCTGATGACCGCGTTGGTCAATCAGGATGGCGGCTCCATCCGTCCGTTGCTCACCCTGACCGGGATGGATATCAACGCCCTGCGCTCCCGTCTCGGTGAGGAGCTGGATCGCCTGCCGCGCGTCAGCGGCGTGGAAGGGGACGTGCAGCTCTCCAACGGCCTCGGCCGCCTGCTCAACGTCTGCGACAAACTGGCCCAGCAGCGCAAGGATCAGTTCATCTCCTCCGAACTGTTCGTGCTGGCTGCCCTCGACGAGAAGGGAACGCTGGGCGAGCTGTTGCGCGCTCAGGGGCTGACCAAGGAAAAACTCGAAGCGGCCATCGACAAGGTGCGTGGCGGCAAGAAGGTGGAAGATGCCAACGCCGAGGAGAACCGTCAGGCGCTGGAGAAGTACACCATCGATCTGACCGAGCGGGCCGAACTCGGCAAGCTCGACCCGGTGATCGGCCGTGATGATGAGATCCGCCGTACCATTCAGGTGCTGCAACGCCGCACCAAGAACAACCCTGTGTTGATCGGTGCTCCCGGTGTCGGCAAGACCGCCATCGTCGAGGGGCTGGCCCAGCGCATCATCAACGGCGAAGTGCCGGAAGGGCTCAAAAACAAGCGGGTGCTGTCGCTGGACATGGGGGCGCTGGTGGCCGGGGCCAAGTATCGCGGCGAGTTTGAAGAGCGGCTCAAGGCTGTGCTGACCGATCTCGCCAAGGAGGAGGGCAACGTCATCCTCTTTATCGACGAGCTGCACACCATGGTCGGCGCCGGCAAGGGCGAAGGGGCAATGGACGCGGGCAACATGCTGAAACCTGCGCTGGCCCGTGGTGACCTGCACTGCGTCGGCGCCACCACCCTGGATGAGTACCGTCAGTACATCGAAAAAGATGCCGCGCTGGAGCGCCGTTTCCAGAAGGTGCTGGTAGAAGAGCCGACAGTCGAGGATACCATCGCCATCCTGCGCGGTCTGAAGGAGCGTTACGAGCTGCACCACCATGTGCAGATCACCGACCCCGCCATCGTGGCGGCGGCCCAGCTGTCGCACCGTTACATTGCAGATCGCCAGCTGCCGGACAAGGCCATCGACCTCATTGACGAGGCGGCTGCCAGCATCCGGCTACAGATCGACTCCAAGCCCGAGGCGCTCGATCGTCTCGAGCGGCGCATCATCCAGCTCAAGCTGGAGCAGCAGGCGCTGATGAAGGAGGATGACGACGCCAGCCGCAAACGGCTGGAGCTGATCAATCAGGAGATTGGCGAAAAAGATCGGGAATACAACGAGTTGGATGAGGTGTGGAAGGCCGAGAAGGCAGCCCTCGCCGGCACCCAGCATATCAAGGCAGCGCTGGAGCAGGCCCGTCAGGATCTCGACGTGGCGCGCCGCGCAGGCGACCTGGGCCGGATGTCCGAGCTGCAGTACGGCCGCATTCCGGAGCTGGAGAAACAACTGGATCTCGCCACGCAAGCCGAGATGCAGGAGACCAGTCTGCTGCGCAACCGGGTCACCGACGTGGAGATTGCAGACGTCCTGGCACGCTGGACCGGGATTCCGGTCGCCCGCATGCTGGAAGGGGAGCGCGACAAGCTGCTGCGGATGGAAGAGCAGCTGCACAGCCGGGTGATCGGCCAGGAAGAGGCGGTCGATGCGGTCTCCAATGCCATTCGTCGCTCCCGTGCCGGTCTCTCCGATCCGAATCGCCCCATCGGCTCCTTCCTGTTCCTGGGGCCCACCGGGGTGGGCAAGACCGAGCTGTGCAAGGCGCTGGCGGAGTTCCTGTTCGATACCCAGGATGCCATGGTGCGGATCGATATGTCCGAGTTCATGGAGAAACACAGCGTGGCCCGTCTGGTGGGGGCGCCTCCCGGATACGTGGGTTATGAAGAGGGCGGTTATCTGACCGAGGCGGTACGCCGTCGTCCCTACTCGGTGATCCTGCTGGACGAGGTGGAGAAGGCGCACCCGGATGTGTTCAACATCCTGTTGCAGGTGCTCGATGATGGCCGCCTGACCGATGGTCAGGGCCGTACCGTTGATTTTCGCAACACAGTGGTCATTATGACTTCCAACCTTGGTTCGGATCTGATTCAGGAGCACCACTCCGAGAAGGATTACGACGAGATGAAGGCCATGCTGATGGATGTGCTGACCCGCAGTTTCCGGCCGGAGTTTATCAACCGGATCGACGAGACGGTGGTGTTCCATCCGCTCGGCGAGGAGCACATCAAGTCCATCGCCCGCATCCAGCTCAAGAGCCTGATGGGCCGTCTCGAGGCTCAGGGTTACGAGGTGGAGGTGAGCGAAGCGCTGCTCGAGAAGCTGGTGCATGCCGGGTTCGACCCCGTCTACGGGGCGCGGCCCCTCAAACGGGCGATCCAGCAGAAGGTGGAGAACCCGCTGGCGCAGGCCCTGCTCTCCGGCCGCATCGTGCCGGGCAAAAAACTGGTGCTGGGGGCCGACAGCAACGGCCTCACCATGACCCAGTAACCAGTCTCGCATCGATGTTTGCAACGCCAGCCCTCGGGCTGGCGTTGCCATATCTGGTGGCAGGGATTCGGGCGCAAAAAAACGGCAATCCGAAGATTGCCGGGAGGAATGTAGTGACGCGACCTGACGTGGGTTGAGCGGGTCGCAGGGGCAAGCCCCCGATTTCGAAACAAAACCGCTAACGGCCTTGCGTCTTACAGCCTGCCGGGGATGCGCTCGCTCAACCCCGACGGCCACCTGCCTGTTGCCATGTCGGCTGCGATGGCGCCGGCATGGCCTTCATTCGTTACAGCATGCCTTGCACGGCGGCTTTCATCTCGGCTGGCCAGACACCGACCTGCACCTGACCGATGTGCTCTTTTTGCAGCAGCAGCATGGCCAGACGGGATTGGCCGATGCCGCCGCCGATGGTCTGCGGCATCCGTGCGGCCAGCAGATCCTGATGCCAGTCGTACTGCAGGCGATCCTCGTCACCGGTGATAGCCAGCTGGCGGCGAAGCGCCTCGGCATCGACCCGGATCCCCATGGAGGAGATCTCGAAGCTGTCTTGCAGCACCGGGTTCCACACCAGAATGTCACCGTTCAGGCCGGCCAGACCCAGCTCGCTGTGGCTGCTCCAGTCGTCGTAGTCCGGGGCGCGCACATCGTGACGCTCACCGTGGGAGAGGGCACCGCCGATGCCAATCAGGAACACGGCCCCCAGCTCTTTGGCGATGGCACGCTCGCGCCCCTTGGCATCGAGGTCCGGGTAACGGGCCAGCAGCTCTTCGCTGTGCAGGAACTGGATCTCCGCCGGCAGGAAGGGGGTCAGCTCATGCTCGGCACAGACCGCGCGCTCGGTGGCCTTGATGGCGGCCCAGATACCGCGCACGGTTTCCTGCAGATAGGCCAGATCGCGGCGCTCGCTCGGCATCACCTTCTCCCAGTCCCACTGATCCACGTAGACGGAGTGGATGGGGGTGAGCTTGTCTTCATCCGGACGCAGTGCCTTCATGTGGGTGTAGATCCCTTCGCCCGGGCCGAAACCGAAGCGACCCAGGGTCTGGCGCTTCCATTTGGCCAGTGAATGAACCACTTCGTAGCTGTGCTCCGGCAGGGTCTTCACTTTGACCTGCACTGCATTCTCGTGGCCAGAGAGGTTGTCCTGAGTACCATCACCGACCCGGCTCAGAATGGGGGCTTGCACCTCCATCAGACCCAGTTGCTGGGCGAGTTGGCGGGAGAACATCTCTTTGACGAAGCTGATCTGCTGTTGGCTGCGAATGTAGTGCTGTTTCATGCTGAATTCCTGTTTCAAACCCCGTTGGATGTGGTGATTCTTCAACGGAATGCCAACCAAATTCAATATTCGACAATATAAATAGGCTTTGTGTGTTTTTTTCTTCAAAATGAGCGAGCATTTAATGAGATATCGCTAACGGGAGGGCAAAAAAGTGCCGGAAAATTACCGGATCGATAATCTCGATCAGGCCATCCTCACCGCTCTGATGGAGAATGCGCGGATCCCTTACGCCGAGCTTGCGAAACAACTGGCGGTCAGCCCGGGCACCATCCATGTGCGGGTGGAGAAGATGAAACAGGCGGGGATCATCGAGGGGACACGGGTGCAGGTTAACCCCAAGAAGCTGGGTTACGACGTCTGCTGCTTTATCGGGATCAATCTGAAGAGTGCCAAGGATTACCCCTCGGCACTGGCCAAGCTGCAGGCGCTGGACGAAGTGGTGGAAGCCTACTACACCACGGGCCACTACAGCATCTTCATGAAGGTGATGACCCGCTCCATCGACGAGCTGCAGATAGTGCTGATCAACAAGATCCAGACCATCGACGAGATCCAGTCCACTGAAACCCTGATTTCGCTGCAGAATCCGATCCTGCGGGACGTGAAGCCCTGAGCAACAGATCAGGGTTCGATATAGGGAATGCCGTACTTGTCGTAGAGGGCCTTGAGGCTGCCGTTGCGTTTCATGCGCAGTAGTTCGGCATCGTAGGCCGCCATCAGGGCGGGGGTCTGTGCATCCGCTCGTGCGCGGGCCCAGGTGTTGAAGTAGGGGCTGCTCTTGAGCGGTTTGGGCAGGTAATCGACCTTGCCCGTCAGCCCCTCCTCCTTGATCTGGGTGAAGGCGGTGACCAGCGGCATGGGCACGGTATCGATCCGTCCGGCCAGCAGTTTACGCAGTTGCAGCTGGTTCATGGTGATCTCCTGAAACTGATAGGCCGGGTCGGTCATGGCCGCTGCCAGTTCAGGGGTGTAGGAGAAATCCTTGGTCACGCCGATGCGCCAGGGTTTGAGATCGGCCAGCGTTTCGTAGCGGATCTTCATCAGGTCCGCCTTGCGCACGAAGAAGTGCCAGCTGTGGCGAAGATGGGCCTGTTGGGGATAGATGAGATAACTCTCCCGCTCCGCCTTGTAGGAGTGGGTCATCACCAGATCGCAGGCGCCGGTTTCGGCATTGCGGGTGAGGCGGGCACCGGAGTCGGCCAGCTCGATCCGAAAGGGCGTCTCCAGCTTGTCGAATATGGCGGTGACGATATCGATATCGAGTCCGCGGGGTTTCTGATCGGCATCGAGATACTTGAGCGGGGGCTCCATGGTGCCGCAGATCACCAGCTCTTTGGCGGGCAATCCGAGTGGAAACAGCAAACAAAACAGGGGGATCACACGCAAACTACGTCTCCTGAGCCCGTTTGAAGATATTCCAAGACCTGATTCCAGTATATTGGATGGCACCTGATCCGTTAGAAGCGACTGTTTATGGCAAATCCTGAAATCGAGAGCCCGCTGGACGGGATCGACAAGTTGACTGTCTCGCTCTACCGCCTTGGCTTGAGTGCGGCAGCCTTGTTGCTGCTTTGCCGCGGTGCGGCGCTGCTGAGCGGGATGGCATTGCTCCCGTCGGCACAATGGTTGATGTCGCTGGCAGTGGCAAGCGCAATCTGCGGCTTCTCGCTGCATATCTACGACAAGCGGATTCGCCTGATTCTGCAGGGGTTTGGTTGGGGCGCACTGGCCCTGGCTGCGGTAGGGGCGCCGGATGCGCTGGTGCTGGGAGCTGCGTTGGCGACCCTCTCCGGGCTGGCGTTCAAGGAGCAGTTTTGCTTCGCCATTCCCGGCATCAAGCTGGTGCCCGTATTGCTGCCGGCGTTATGGCTGCTGGAGTGGTTGCGGGTGGAGTGGGCCGCCGCACTGGTGGCGCTGGTCTGCGGCGCCCTGTTGACCTTGCTGGCGCTGGCCAAGTGGCGGATGCCCCTGCACTTCGATATCGGTGACAAGGGGCGTTACCAGATCTAGGTCTGCTGGCACACCTTCATTTGCTGGTTGAGGGCCTCCATCACCTGACGGCGGCTGATGATGCCGATCACCTTGCCCTGTTGCAGCACCGGGTAGATCTTGGGCTTGGCATCGGCCATCTGGCGAGCCAGATCCAGAATGCTCTCATCCGGCCCGACCGAGAGGGGCGAGCGGTTCATCAGATCCTCCACCCGGGTGCGGGTATCGCAGTGGTAGCTGCCGGTGAGCAGGCTGGGGATGCAATCTTGTTCGGAAAGAAAGCCGATCAGCCGTTTCTGCTCATCCAGCACCGGCAGGCCGCCAAGACCCGATTGATGCAGGCGATCCAGCGCCTCGGCCAGGCCGAGTCCGGCAGTGAGGGAGTGGGTCAGGCGACCCATGTGGTGGTGTACTTTCAGCATGGTGGTAACTCCGCAAGAGGGGGATGCCGCCATTATGACGCGGGCGGGTAGCTCGCGACCAATGGCTTGTGCCGCAGGGATTGATAGGCACAAGCCATCGGCGGTGATCCGCTGGCAGGCGGGCTTCGTTCATGCAAGACCATGAAAGGTAAAGGAGATCGTATGCGTGCATTGGTTACGGGCTGCGGCCGTCGACTCGGATTTTATCTCTGTGAACAACTGGTGGCAGCGGGTTGGCAGGTGACGGGCAGTTATCGCAGCGAGCGGCCGGAGCTGGCCACGTTGGCTGCATTGGGGGTCGAGCTGGTGCAGGCGGATTTTGGCCGGGAAGAGGACGTTGGCAAGCTTATCGCTCTGCTGGCAGCCTATCAGGATCTGGCGCTGGTGATCCACAACGCCTCGGCCTTCGAGCCGCAGGCAACTGATCCGGCTGCGCAACTGGCCCAGTTCGAACAGTTCTACCGGGTGCACATGGCGGCCCCCTTCCAGCTAAACCGGGCGCTGGCCCCCCAGCTTGCCAGCAATCCCAACGCCAGCATCATTCATATCACCGATATCTATATCCATGCCCCGGCCCCCCGTTTTGCCAGCTATGTGGCCACCAAGGCGGGAGCCCATTCGCTGGCCATGAGCTTTGCCCGCGAGCTGGCGCCTGCGGTGCGGGTCAACACTATAGAGCCGGGGCCGATCCTGTTTCTCGACGAGCATGACGAGGCATGGCGCCAGCAGGTGTTGGCGAAAACACCGCTGGCGCGGGAGGGTGGACTTGAGCCCATCTGGCAGGCGGTGCAGCTACTGGTGGGGAACAGTTATATGACGGGTGCCAGCATCAAGGTAGATGGCGGGCGTGCCCTGGCTACCCTCTGAGGGGTTGCCAAGCACCAGCGGCTCCAGCCCGACCTGCCGGGTCAGCAAGCCCTTGCCGGGTTTGAGCTTGCCCGACGGGGCGGGGTGCGTCACTTGCAGCGCCACCTTGGGCTCATGCACCTCGCCATGGCCGTAGAGCTCGGCCAGCAGCTCCGCCAGATAGGAATCGACCTCTGCCGAGGCAAAGTCACCGCTCCTGTTGCTGGCCAGAATATCGATGTCGAGCGGCCGATCGTGCACCTTGCAGAGCGGATTGCTGCGATCCCGGCCGTGAGCCACTTCAAGGGCGACAAAGTACTGCTTGAGGCTGGCGGCATCGAGTGGGCTCTCCACCACCAGCAGGCAGTTGAGAAAGTCGTGGCTGGAGTGCATTCCCACCGGCTTGGTGCGGATCACCGAACTCAGCCGCAGGGGGCCGACGTGCGCAAGCAGCTCGGCCAGCACCCGGCTGACATGGATGTGCGGGTCAAGATTGGAACCAATGCTACACAGATAGAACATGCTCACCTTCCCGGGGTTGGGCTCATCTGAAATGTATACGCAGCTCACGGTTATCGGATTAACTATGGCTTAACATTGTCTTATCTATTGTGATCCGGCACTGATTGGCAGAAAGGAGGTTTGCATGAGTGTGGAGCTGAAATGGGCGCTGTTGACCGCTTCGGGCGCGCTGGCGATGATCATGATTATCTGTCTGGCCTCTGTCGCGTTGGCGTGAATCACCACAATCCAGATAATACAAACCGGCCTGTTGGCCGGTTTTGTTTTTTGGGGCGGTGCGGCTATGCTGGCGCACCGGTGAGAATGCAAGAGAAGAGATGATGACCAAGGTTCGCCCACGTTCCCTGCTGCAGGTGGTATTGATGGGATTTGTGCTGGTATTGATGCCGCTGGGCGGCATGATCTGGCACAACAGCACCTCCCTTGCCCACCTCAGTCAGCTCACCAGCGACGAGATGGAGCGGGCGGTCAAGGATACCCGCCGCGCTACCCTGCTGACGGCGCAAGCCATCGATATCGAACGCACCTTGCGCCGCTTCGCGGTGCTGGGGGATCGCCGCAGTCTCACCAGCTACCAGCAGCAACTCGACGGGTATCGGGTGTTGCTGGCGGAACATCGCAACTCCATCACCGACGGCCAGCTCTACAGCGGGCTCGATCAGGGGCTGGCCTGGCTCGACAGCCTGCAGGATGCCGCGCTGGCCCGGGCGGCGGTAGCGGGGGACAAGCTGGAGCAGTTCAACGATGCCAACAAGCAGCTCGAAATAGTCACCCGCAGCCGGGTTGACGAACACATGGATCGGGTGCAGCTCACCATTGCCGGACTGACCAGCGAGCTCTGGTGGGTGAGCGGAGCGGTGGCGGCGCTCAGCCTGCTGATGGTCTTTATCTTCACCTACCTCATCATCCACCCGGTACGACAGATTGAGTCGCGCATCTTGAGTCTGGGTGCCGGGGTCGAACCCGATCCCAAGCCGGTTGACGGCCCTGCCGAGCTGGTATTGCTGGGGGAGCGGATCGTCTGGCTGCACGACAAACTCAAGGAGCTGGAGCTGCAGAAATACCAGTTCCTGCGTCATGTTTCCCACGAGCTCAAGACCCCGCTGGCTGTGCTGCGGGAGGGGACGGATCTGCTCTGCGAGCAGCTGGTCGGGCCTTTGACGCCGGATCAGCTGGAGATCTGCCAGATGCTCGATGAGAACAGTCGGCGTTTGCAGACCCTGATCGAGCGGTTGCTCGACTTCAACCGGCTCAGTCAGCAGGAGGCCTTCGAACTGGAGCCCGTCCCCCTGCTGCCGATGTTGTCGGAACTTTCTGCAGAGTACCGGCTGGCATTGGAGTCCAAGCAGATCCGTGTACACTTGCCGACCGTGCCGGTTACCCTGTGGGCGGAGCCCTACCGGCTACGACTGATCCTCGATAACCTCTTCTCCAACGCCGTCAGTTACGGCGCCAGCGGGGGCAATATCTGGATCAGGGCAGGGCAAGATGAACAGATAAGCTGGCTGGAAGTGGCCAACGAGGGGCCCAAGATCCCCGTGGCCGATCAGCAACGCATTTTTGAACCCTTCGAGCAAGGCAGCACAGTGCGGCAAGGTCTCTTGAAAGGCTCGGGCATGGGCCTCTCCATCGCCCGCGAGTCTGCCAACAGCTTGGGGGGGGAACTGGTTCTGGTAGAGGATGAACAGGCGGATGTCTGTTTCAGGTTGACGTTGAAATGAGGACTATGAAGATACAACGCGTATTTCCTGCTCTGATGGCAGGGCTGCTCGCGGGTTGCTCCTTGCTGCCGCAACAGGCAGAGCGGGAGTCCTCCGATATCGCTTTTGCCAAGCGGATGGAGTTTGCCAACAAGGAGATGCAGGTGCGTCTGCAATACTCCGACTGGCTGCTGGCCAGTCACCCCCAGCAACGGGTGCAGGAGCGTCAGCGTCTGAAAGGGGCCGACGATCTGGAGAGCCGGGTCAGTCTGGCGATGGTGGACTCCCACCCCGCCGAGTCGGTGGCCAATCGCACTGCCGGTCTGGCGCGCCTGAAGCAGATGCTGCCCGAACTGGGTCTCGATGCGCAGGCCTTTTTACGTAGCTGGATCGCCCTCGGCGAGCAGCTGCTGGCTCGCGACAGCCGTCGCGATGACCAGAGTCAGGAGATCCAGCGGCTGCGCCGCCAGATCGAGCAGCTGACTGCCATCGACGACCAGCTCAACCAGCGCAAGCTGAACGAGAATCGTGAGGTAATACCATGAGCCGGATCCTGTTGGTGGATGACGATGTCAGCCTGCTCAAACTGATGAGCATGCGGCTGCGCAGTCAGGGTTATGAAGTGGATACCGCCGACAGTGCGGAAGGGGCCCTCGACCGGTTGCGTCAGCAACGGGCCGATCTGGTGCTGAGCGACCTGCGGATGGCCGGCATGGACGGTCTGGCGCTGTTCGAGCGGATCCAGGCCCAGTGGCTGGGGTTGCCGGTGATCATCATGACCGCCCACGGCACCATCCCGGACGCCATTCAGGCGACCCGCTCCGGGGTCTTCAGCTTTCTGACCAAACCCATCAACAAGGATGAGCTGTTCGCCACCATCGAACATGCGCTGAGTTTGACGCGGCCGAAACAGCAGCAGGAGTGGCAATCGCTGATCCTGACCCGTAATCCCCAGCTGGAACAGCTGCTGATCCAGGCCCATAGCATTGCGACCATGGAGGTGCCGGTGCTGATCATGGGGCCGTCAGGCTCCGGCAAGGGGGCGATGGCGCAGGCGCTGCATCAGGCCAGCCAGCGGCGCGACAAGCCGCTCCATACCATCAACTGTGCCGCCATTCCGTGGGCGTCACTCGACTTGCAGCTGTTTGGTGAAGATGGCCAGTCAGGGCTGTTCGAGCAGGCCAAGGGGGCGACCCTGTTTCTCGACGAGATTGGCAGCCTCTCCGAATCCCTGCAGGCCAAGCTGCTGCAGGTGATGGAGGAGTATGGTCAGGGCACGCCGGAGGTGCGGGTGCTCAGCTCCAGCCATCAGGATTTGGTCAAGGCGATGGAGGAGGGGCGCTTTCGGGAAGATCTCTTCTACCGTCTCAACGTCGCCAATATCACCTTGCCGTCTCTCAGTGCCCGCAGCGAGGATATCCCCCTGCTGGCCCGACAGGCGCTCGACGATTACCGCAGCCGCCACAGTGACTGCGCCGCCATGGGGTTTTCGCCCGAGTCGCTGGCGTTGCTGGCGGCCGCTGCCTGGCCCGGCAACGTGCGCCAGCTCTGCAACGTGGTGGAGCAGCTCGCCAGCCTCTGTTGCAGCCCGGTGATCGGGGTCTCCATGGTAGAGTCCGCCCTGAGCGGTGGTGGCGGCGGCATCCCCTCGTTCAACGAGGCGCGGGCCGAATTCGAGAAGGAGTATCTGATCCGTTTGCTGCGCACCACCGAGGGCAACGTGACCCTGGCGGCCAACATGGCGGGCAGAAACCGTACCGATTTCTACAAGTTATTGAATCGGCACGGTATCGAAGCAGCAAACTTCAAATCGAAGGGATAAATCAGGCGGGATCAACCACCGCCGGAGCGGCATCGGCTTTTTGAGTTTTATGGGAGAGCCAGAGGCCGCTCGCCTTCATCAGGTAACCGAACAAGGCGCCAATGATGAGGGAGGGCAGGATCAGCCGCCACTCGCCAGCCGCCCCGAAGGTGGCACAGCAACCGGCAAAGGTGCCGGGAATGTAGCCGAGCCACTGCTGCTTGGCCTGTACGCACATCAGGGTTGCGACCACCCCCGTCATCACATAACCCGCCACGCCAGCTCCCCACAGACTGTCGCCATGGATCAGCAGCAGTGCCCACAGCATGCCGCTGGTGTTACAGAAGATGGTCTGCAGCAGCGCCTTGTAGCCACCGCTTGACGCGAAATAGCTGGTGCAGCCGAGAAAGCCGACCCAAGAGATAAGGCCGAACGCGACGGCAATCCAGCCCCAGACGGCGGAGAGAATTCCAGTGGTGATGGCGATGGCGATCAGTGGGCTCATGGGGCGACTCTTCAGTTGGCTTCGCAAAATGGGCAGCCTACCCCCGGCAATCGGGGCGGCAAGCGGGGGCCGAATTGTGTGTGATCTTCATCACCCTTTTCAACTCAGGAATACGCTTGCGCTCGCGAAAAAAATTCATTGGTGACCGACCTGACAGTCGGCCATAGTTAGAGGCCCTGTCCTGCTCATGGAGTGAGTCTGATGGCGCCAAATGTGATCGTTCCCCTGCTGGTGTTCGTAGTCCTGTTTCTGGTCGGCACCATGGCCAAGGCACTGCCCCTGCACCACATGATGTAAATTTGTGTGAAATAAAAATCTGCCGGGGCGGGTCTTATCCATACTGCCTCACTCAGCCCCGGGAGTTTTTCATGTTGATCAAGCGTCGTACCGCCCACCCCCTCACCGAACAGGATGTCACCCCGGAAGCCGTCTATCAGGATCGCCGCCTTATTCTCAAAGGGCTGGGTCTGGGCGCAGCCACCCTGGCGTTTCCCACTCAGGCCGGTGTACTCGATCTGCTGCGCGGTAAAGAGGATGCTCCCCAGTTAGCCACTAGGCCGCTCAACAGCAAGCCTGCCGAGCGCCCGGCCAATCTGGTGCTGACACCGGAAGAGAAGGCCACCAGTTACAACAACTTCTATGAGCTTGGCACCGACAAGTCCGACCCGGCTCGCAACGGCCATTACCTCAAGCCCGAACCCTGGACCCTCAAGGTGGAGGGGGAGGTGGCCAAGCCTTTTACACTCGATGTGTGGGACCTCATCAACAAGAGCGAGCTGGAGGAGCGGATCTACCGGCTGCGCTGCGTCGAAGCCTGGTCCATGGTACTGCCCTGGAATGGCATCTCGCTGGCGGAGATCATCCGCCGTGCCGAGCCCACCAGTCGCGCCAAGTTTGTCGCCTTCGAAACCCTGTTTGATCCGAAACAGCTGCCGGGGCAGGCCTCCAGTCTGGGGGGCGGTATAGAGTATCCCTATGTGGAGGGGTTGCGTATCGACGAGGCGATGCACCCTCTCTCTTTCCTTGCGATGGGGCTCTATGGCAAGACCCTGCCCGCCCAGAATGGCGCGCCGATCCGGCTGGTAGTGCCGTGGAAGTATGGCTTCAAGAGCATCAAGAGCATCGTCTCGATCCGGCTGGTAGAGGAGATGCCGCCGACCACCTGGAACCTGCTGGCTCCCAACGAATATGGCTTCTACGCCAACGTCAACCCGCAGGTGGATCATCCGCGCTGGAGTCAGGCCAGCGAGCGTTTCATCGGCGAAGGCGGAGTGTTTGGTGCCAAGCGTCAGCCGACCCTGATGTTCAACGGCTATGGTGACGAAGTCGCCTCGCTCTATCAGGGGATGGATCTGCGCCAATGGTACTGAGATTGAAACCGGCCCATATCAGCGGCTTGCGGGTGCTGGTGCATCTGGGCTCCCTTGGCTTCCTGCTCTGGCTGGTTTTTGCCATTCCGGCAGGTCTGCTGGGGGGCGATCCGGTGCCCGAGCTTATCCACTACCTCGGCAAGGGGGCGCTCAACCTGCTGCTGCTCACCCTGCTGGTGTCGCCGCTGGCCAAGCGCTGGCGGCAGGGGCAGCTTATCAAGCTGCGCCGCCCCCTCGGGCTCTGGTGTTTTGTCTGGGCGCTGCTCCACTTCATGGCGTGGCTGGGGCTGGATCTGCAGTTTGACTGGGGGCTGATTGGCGGCGAGCTGGTCAAGCGCAGCTATATCGTGGTGGGGATGGTGGCCCTGTTGCTGCTGGCCGCCCTCAGCATCACCTCGCTGCCCGCATTGCAGCGCCGCATGGGCGCCGCATGGCAGAAGCTGCACAACTGGGTCTATGCCATCGCCCTGCTGGCACCGGTGCATTACTGGTGGTCGCTCAAGAGCGGTTGGGGGGAGCCCCTCATCTACCTGCTGCTGGCCTGCGTCCTGCTCTGGCCGAGGCGGGAGAAACTGCTGCGCCCCATGCGGGGACGCTGGAATGCAAAAGAGGCCTAATCGGCCTCTCGTTGTTTGATCTCGCCGGTGTAGGCATCGACGATGAGATGCACCTTCTGATCCTGGCGATTGAGGGTTTTGACCTCGAATTTGTCCCCTTCCAGCTCCACTTCCCGAATGTCGTGATACCCTTGCGCCAGCAACAGTTTGACCAGCCCGGCCATGTCGAGACGGCTCTGGGCCGCCCAGCTTGTGGCACTCAACAGGCAAAGGATCAGCAGGAAACTGCGCGGGATCATATTCATTCCGGATTCATGGCTGGCAGACTATAAACGCCATTATGTTAGGTTTTTGGAGATGAATCATCCATGAATAGAGCGCTCCCTCTGCTTGGGTTATTGCTGCCGTTGCTGGCACAGGCGGTCACGCCTGATGAAGCCATGCTGCAGCAAGCTGTCCATGAGGGACGGGTTCGGCCCTTCCATGAAATGATGGAGGTGGCGGCCAGATTGCCGGTGCGGGTGTTGCGGGTGGATCTGGGGGAAGAGGATGGTATCTGGCTCTATGAACTGCGAGTCATCGATCGGGAGAACAGCGTGATCAAGGTAGCCTATCGGGCTGACAACCTTGAGCTTGTGTGGGCCAAGGGCCACCATCTGGAGCGGCTGTTCGAACCGCCAAAGCCCCCGGTCGAGGATGATGAATAACCCCTGTGTGGAAGCCTGTTCATGCGAATTCTGATTGTTGAAGACGAAAAAATTCTGGCTGGCCAGCTGGCCGAACAGCTGCGCCTCTCCGGCTTTGTCACCGACCTCTGCCACGATGGCAACGAGGCCGGTTTCCTCGGTGAGACCGAACCCTATGACGCCATCATTCTCGACCTCGGCCTGCCGGGGCGTGATGGCCTGAGCGTACTGAAAGAGTGGCGCAGCAAGGGGATCGATACCCCAGTGCTGGTGCTGACCGCCCGTGGCCAGCTGCACGAGAAGATCGAAGGGCTCAACGCCGGTGCCGATGACTACCTCACCAAGCCGTTCCAGGTGGCCGAGCTGGTGGCGCGGGTCCATGCGCTGGTGCGCCGGGCGGCGGGTAACGCCAGCTCCATTCTGGAGATCGGCGGGGTGCGCCTCGACATGGCGGCGTCGCAGGTGTGGTATGAAGGGACCCCCATCAAGCTGACTGCCCACGAGTTCCGGGTGCTGGGTTACCTGATGCAGCATCGGGGCAAGGTGGTATCACGCAGCGAGCTGATCGACCACATCTATGCTCAGGATTTTGACCGTGACTCCAATACCGTGGAGGTGTTCATCGGCCGGATCCGCAAGAAAACCAACCCCGATCTGATTGAGACAGTGCGCGGCCTCGGGTACCGGATCAACGAATGAGGCTGGTCAGAACCCTGCGGGGGCGACTGGTCGCCATCGCGCTGGTGTGGTGCGGGCTGTTTCTATTCGCCACCGGTTTCAGCCTGCAGACCATGATGCGCAACTACTGGCAGGAGGCGGAGGCCGACGGTCTGCGCCTGCAGCTCTATGATCTGCTCTCCCGGCTGGAAGTGGCCAAAACCGGCCTGCCGGTGGTCACCGGCTCCCTCTCCGATCCCCGCTTCAATCAACCCTACTCCGGCTACTACTGGCAGCTGGAGCTGGGTCGCGATGTGGTGGGGCGCTCTCGTTCACTGTGGGATACCAACCTGAAGAGCGACGGCCTCAAGTCGGCGTTTGGCGATCCCGACCTCTTTGTCGGCAAGGGGCCCAACAAGGAGCCGCTGCTGATCATGACCCGTACCGTGCTGTTGCCCGGTTCGGATCGGGTCTTTACCCTGGTGATGGCCAAGGACAGTAGCGCCCTGACCCAGACCCTCAACAAGACCCGCATCAGCCTGTTCCTCGGTCTCGGCTTTGCCGCCGCCGGTCTGGTGCTCGGCTTCATGTTCCAGATCGTCTACGGCTTGCGGCCGCTGCATCTGCTGCGCCGCGAACTGGGACGGGTTCATGAGGGCCATCAGGAGGGGTTCCGGCTGCGCTATCCGCTGGAGATCCAGCCGCTGGTTGAGGATATCAACCGGCTGCTGCACCACTACGGCGAGCTGCTGCAGCGGGCGCGCTCCCACACCGGCAATCTGGCCCACGCCCTCAAGACGCCGCTCAGCATCATGCGCAATCAGGTGGCTCAATTGCCGCCGGAGGATCAGGCCGCCATCGGCGAGCAGCTCGACCAGATCCAGCGTCATATCGACTATCACCTCGGCAAGGCGCGGGTGACCGGTGCCGCCAAGATCCTCGGGGTCTCTACCCCGGTGCGGGCGCGGGTAGAGTACATCTGCCGCGCCTTCTCCCGCCTCTATCCGGGCAAGACGGTGGACTTGCAGGTGCCAGCCGAACTGGCGGTCGGGGTGGAAGAGCAGGATTTCGACGAGATGGTGGGCAATTTGCTGGAGAACGCCTTCAAGTGGTCTGCCAGCGAGCTGCGCATATCCAGCGCCGAGCTAGGGGGCTGGATCACCTTGCGTATCGAGGATGACGGCCCCGGCATGAGCGAGGATCAGATCGCCAAGGCGGTGCTGCGCGGGGTGCGGCTCGACGAGAAGGTACCGGGCTCGGGCCTGGGTCTCAACATCGTCTCCGATCTGGCGGAAGCCTATCGGGGCAGTTTCATCATGGGCCGCGCCGAACTGGGCGGTCTGGCCGCCTCCCTCTCGTTGCCCAAGGTGGCAAGAGTCGAGAGCTAGGCATAACATATGGCATTTGTTTTAGCCTGAGGAAGAGAAGCATGACCGACGATCCGTGGGCACTGTGTCACCTTGACGATTCGTTTGATGCCTCTGTGCTGGGGGTCAAGGGCGCTCAGATCCAGTGGTTTGAAGACAGGGATGGCCTGATCGCGTTCCTTCTGGAAGATTTTGTCGACCTGCTGGCCGATGTGGGCGAGCTGGACGAGGAGCAGACCGAGCAGGCGCGCGAGCGCTTCACCCTGCTGGTGGAGCAGAGCTTCGACGATCGCACCCTGATGGATGCCATCAACGATCTCGCCTCCGGCCTGCGTCGCATCGCCTGGTTGGGGCCGCTCTCGGAGCTGGCCGAGATCAGCGACGACTTTGCCTCCGGCCTGCGCCGCTATTTCTGGAGCCAGTACGATGGGGACGAAGATGACCCGGACGCATGGGTGCCGGAAGAGCTGTGGCCGCAGCTGGTTGAGTGCGCGCAGGAGTATATGGAGGAAGGGGAGTTCTAAACCCATCCCCATGCCTGCGCTTTGGCAGACAGATAAAGAAACGGCGCCTTGATGGCGCCGTTTTTATTGGGTGGCAATCGCCTTAGCCGTTGGCCGGTACCGCGTGGGCGGTGTTGGCCAGCACCGGGCCTGTGTACTTCTCGATCTGCAGCTGGGCCATGTGGCCGCAGTTGCCTTGCGCCAGACTGGACGAGCCTTCGTCGAAGGTGAGGCAGTTGACGTTGCCGTTCTTGCAGATGCTGCCCGCTTCGCCCGGCTTGGCCGGGTCGTACCAGGCCCCTTCGCAGATCCGCACCACCCCTTGGCGCACATCCTCGGAGAGCAGGGCGCCCACCAGGATCTGGCCGCGCTCGTTGAAGGCACGCACCAGATCCCCCTGGGCGATGCCGCGAGCCTTGGCGTCGGCGGGATGGATCATGATCGCCTCGCGGTCTGCGATGGCGAACTTGTCCCGCAGGGGAGTGTTGTCGAGCTGGGAGTGCAGCCGCTGGGTCGGGTGGGAGGTGTTGAGCGACAGCGGATAGCGTGCCGCAACCTCGCTCTTCACCCACTCCTTGGGCTCATACCACTTGGGATGACCGGCGCAGTCGGCATAACCCATCCCCGCCACCGTGTTGGAGAAGATCTCGATCTTGCCGGACGGGGTACCGAGCGGGTTGAGCAGCGGGTTCTCGCGAAAATCGGCGTGACGGATCCACTGGCGGTTGGCCTCCGGGATCGGGAAGCGGATGTAGTTGTTGGATTCCCAGAACATGTTGAACGGCGGCAGCGCTACCCGGGCACCACGGGCCTGCGCCGCCATGCCGTCGTACATCTGCTTGAGCCACAGCATCTCGTCCTTCCCTTCGGTGTACTGCTCCTGCACGCCCAGCTTGGCGGCGATGGCGCTGAAGATGTCGAAGTCGTTGCGGGACTCGTGCTGGGGCGGCACGCACTGGTGCATCGGGAACACATAGCGCTGGGAGTAGTCACCCCCCATCTCCAGATCATTGCGCTCGTAGCTGGTGGTGACCGGCAGCACGATATCGGCGTGCTTGGCGGTAGCGGTCCAGTAAGGCTCGTGAACGATCACGGTCTGCGGTTTGCGCCACGCCTGCAGCAGGTTGTTGGTGTCCTGATGGTGGTGGAAGGGGTTGCCGCCCGCCACGTAGACCAGCTTGATGTCCGGATAGGTCACCTTGCGGCCGTTGAAGTCGATGGTCTTGCCCGGATTGGCGAGGCAGTCGGCGATGCGGGCCACCGGGATCGGGGCCGGGCTGTTCTTCGGTGCGTTGCCGGCGGAGATCCCCGCCAGAATGCCGCCCTTGGCGGTGGGGCTGCCACCGGAGGAGTAGTGGTAGCTGAAGCCGTAGCCGCCGCCCGGCAGGCCGATCTGGCCCAGCATGGAGGCCAGAGTGACCAGCATCCAGTTCGGCTGTTCGCCATGCTGCTGACGCTGCATGCCCCAACCGGCCATGATCATGGTGCGCTTGGCTGCCATGTCGAGGGCCAGCTGGCGGATCACCTTGGCATCGACGCCGCAGACGCTGCTCGCCCACTCGGCGCTCTTCGGTTGGCCGTCATCCTTGCCGAGCAGGTAGTTCAGGAACTTGTCGAAGCCGACGGTGTAGCGATCGAGGAAGGCTTGATCGTGCTTCTTCTCGCTGTAGAGGGTGTGGGCCACACCCAGCATCATGGCCACGTCGGTGTAGGCGTTCGGCGCAATCCACTCGGCGCCGACCAGCTTGGCGGTCTCGTTGTAGATAGGATCGATGCTGATGACGCGGGTGCCCTTCTCTTTCAGCGCCATGAAGCCGGCCTGACCTTCGTGATCCGGCATATTCCAGCTGTTCTTCAGGGTCACTTGAGCGTTGACCCCCCACAGCACCACCAGTTCGGCGTTCTCGACCACGTTGGGCCAGGCGGTCTGCTGCTCGTACACCTCGATGGAGCCCATCACGTGGGACATGATCACCTGGGCCGCGCCGGTGGAGTAGTCACCGGCATAACCGGTGAAGCCGCCGGAGAGGTTCATCAGGCGGTGCAGCAGGGTGCGGCTGTTGTGGAACATGCCGACACTCTTCCAGCCGTAGGATCCGGCGTGGATAGCCTGCGGGCCGAAGTCACTCTGAACCCGCTGGATTTCACCGGCCACCAGTTCGATCGCCTTGTCCCAGCTCACTCGCACCCACTCGTCGGCACCGCGCAGCTCGGGTTTGGCGCCCGGGCCATGCTCCAGCCAGCTTTTGCGCACCATGGGGTATTTGATGCGGTTTTTGGCGTGCACCTGGAACGGCGCCATGTCGATGAGATCGTTCGGCGCCGGATCATCGGCCACCGGCTGGACGCGCACCATGCGGCCATCTTCGACGATCGCCTCGAAAGCACCCCAGTGGGCGCCGGTCAGAATGCCCTTCTGGGCGGGCACCAGAGTCGGGAACTGACTCAATGCGGTGCTGATGGCTTGCGCCAGCGCACTCTTGGGAAAAATGCCGCCGAGCAGGGGCAGGGCTGCGCAGGCGCCGAGCCCCTTGAGCAGGTTGCGGCGGGACAGATTGGTCTTCTTGTCATTGAAAAAAGTCATAACGGTTTTCCTCTGTGCCAGCCTTAGTGGGCCGCGCTCATGTCACTGGCGTGTTTCTGGACATACTGGGTCAACATGCGAGCCTGTTCCGGGGTCAGGGAGGTACGAGATTCCATCCCCTTGATGACGCCGATCCACTGGTTGGCATTGAAGTGATCCAGCGCGGTGAGGCCGTGGCAGCCGGTACAGTTGTTGGACATCAGGGTGGAGGCGTATTGCCACAGCTTGCCCTGATCGCCGATGAGCTGGCTCTGGTCGACCCAGGCGGTCAGCTTGACCTGATGCCAGGTGAGGTTGGTGGCGCTGTCGGTTTCGCTCTGGCCGGTGACCAGTGCTTTCTTGGCGGCATCGCCGACCAGTACGCTGAGGATCCGTTTGCCCGGTGCGGCGTAGAATACTTCGCTCACACCATCCTGTTGCCAGCCTTCGATCTGCACCTTGGCGCGGCCGTTTTCGTTGGCCAGCACTTCCACCTTGGTGGAGGGCATCAGGGTGCCCTCGTCGGTCTTGGCGGCGGCATCGAGGAACAGCGGGGTGGTGGCGATGGCGTAGCGGGTGGTGACGTTGGCCGGGGTCTGGGCCGCAGCCTGCGCCAGCTCGCTGGCACCGGCGGCAGCCAGGCCGCTCATGTCAGGCATGATGTGGGCGACACCGCGGTGGCAGTCGATACAGGTCTGACCCTCCTTGATGGCGACCGGGTGCTCGGCGCGGGCATTGGGGCGCTGGGCCAGAATGTCCATCGCCTCGTAGCTGTGGCAGCTGCGGCAGGTCGCGGAGTCGTTGGCTTTCAGCTCGTCCCAGACGGACTGAGCCATCCGCAGCTTGTGGGCTTCATACTTTTCCGGGGTATCCAGGGTGCCGATCGCCTCGTGATAGATATCCTTCACGGCGCGGATCTTGGTCCACAGGTAGGAGGTGGGGTCGCCCGGGATGTGGCAGTCGGCGCACTCGGCGCGGATCCCCTTGGTGTTCTGGAAGTGGACACTGCCCTGATACTCGGCGAGCGGAGTCTGCATGGAGTGGCAGGAGACGCAGAATTCGGTGGAGCTGGTCTTGTGCAGCACGGTCACGGTGACACCCAGTGCCGCGACACCCAGCAGGGCCCCGAGCAGCAGGAGCCAGAACCAGGTTTTTCTTATCAGTTTTCCAATCATGGCGGCGTTTTCCTACGGTCAATAATTACCTACATAGTACTAGTCCAATAGTAGTAGTAATGATAGGGATAAGGCGTTGACCTCCATCATGGTTTATATTTTTGATTGTTGTCACATTTTGTCTTTTGTTTTGTTATTTATTTAATTGTCGAATTAAATTCAGTTGTTTTCTGTTTTATCTATTTGTGCACTTTCCGCGACAGCTGTTAGCCCCCTCGCAAAACCCCACAAGATTCGCTGATATAGTGAGCAGTGAGCCTCAACGGAGTGTCGCTGATGAGCCCTTTCTCACTGCTGTGTGTCGCCGCCAACGTGCAACTGCTGGCCGAATTCGAACAGGAGTTGGCGCCGCTGCTCGGCCATTTCGCGCTGGTGGTGGTGGTCGGTCAGGGGTCGGCGGAGCTGGCCTTGGACGAGCTGGATCGCAAGGGGCAGCCACCCGCCGTGGTGGTGTGTGACAGCGAGCTGGGGGATGGGCGAGGGGCCGATTTTCTGATCCGCCTCGGCAGCCGTCACGAGGCGTGCCGCAAGATCCTGCTCGGCAGCCAGCCGGAGATGAAATCGATCATCGAGGCGGTCAACCTCGGTCGTCTCGACTACTACCTGCAACGCCCCTGGCGTGATGGCAGCCTGCGCCGGGCGGTGATCGAGCAGGCGAGCCACTTTGTATTGCAGCGTCCCGAGGCGGACCTGCTGAGCTATGCCGCCGTGCTCGACAACCAGAAGCTGCTGCGAGCCCACGTCGATCGCCAGTTGGCCGCCTATCGGCAGGGCTTTATGGATTACACCCACTGCAGCGATGAAGAACTGTCGCGGGTGGTGATCGACGGTCTCTACCAGTTTTTCGAGGGCAATGACGAGGAGCGGGTCTGCCGCCACTACAGTCCGGGCCATGTGCTGACCCGTGAGGGGGAGCCCAACAGCTTCCTCTGGTTTATCGCCAAGGGGGAGGTGGTGCTGCGCAAGCGGGACGAGCAGGGGATCGATCAGGAGGTGGTGCACTACCGTACCGGTTCGCTGGTGGGGGGCATGTCATTTGTGACTGGCGAACCCGCCTTCACCACCGGCGTGACCCTGACCGGTGCCGAGGTGATCAAGCTCGACAAGCTGCAATTCTCCCGGGTGATGCAGGCGCGCAGCGAACTGCTCCCCTCCTTTACCAACCTGTTGCTGCGCCACTTCAACCGCCGTCTGCAAAACAGCATCCGCACCGAGATGCGGCTGCAACAGACCCTCAATTCCCTCGATGCCGCTCACGCCCAGCTGGTGGAGAGCGAAAAGATGGCGATGCTGGGTCAGCTGGTGGCCGGTGTCGCCCACGAGCTGAACAACCCGGTGGCAGCCATTATCCGTGGCAGCGAGACCTTGCGGGTCGCCATCCCCGATCTGGTCAATCTCGAACTACCTGCCCCCATCAAGGGGCTGGGCAACCAGACCCTCTGTCAGGCGCTCTCCTCCCAGCCGGTCTCGACCAGCGAGATCCGTGACAAGACCCGGCTGGCGGAGGGGCGCTTTGGCGATCGCCAGCAGGCGCGGCTGGCGGTGCAGATGAATCTGGATGACGAGCTGAACTGGCAGCGCTGGTTTGCCAGCCGCACCGCCGCCGAGCGGGAGGCGCTGCTCTCCCGGCTGGAGCTGTTCCAGCAGACCGGTAGCTTCCTGCGCAACATCGAGGTATGTGCCCGTCGCATCGGCGATCTGGTCAAGAGCCTCAAGCAGTATGCCCGGCAGGACAGGGACGAGCCCTCGCTGGTGGACCTGCACGAGGGGCTGGAAGATACCCTGATGATTTTCGAAAACCGCCTCAAGCATCATGAGCTCTGCAAGGAGTACCAGCCGCTGCCGCTGGTACGTTGTCACCCCATCGCCCTGCAGCAGGTGTGGACCAACCTGATCGCCAACAGTCTGGATGCCATGAGCGGCCCGGGGCGACTCACCATCCGCACCGGGTTGCTGGATCCCGAGTGGGCCATGGTGGAGATCGAGGATAGCGGTTGCGGCATCGAGCCCGAGCTGTGGCAGCGGATCTTCGATCTCAACTTCACCACCAAGCGGGAGGGGCACTTCGGCCTCGGTATTGGCCTCAGCGTCTCGCTGCAGATCGTGCAGCAGCATCACGGCCAGATCGAGGTGGCCTCCGAGCCTGGACGCTACACCCGGATGCGGGTCTGCCTGCCGCTGGGGGATATCGGGATGGCCGACTACGGGGGAGAGCCCCGCCACAACGAGCATGCGGCCTGAGCCGTGGCCAGCATCAATCGCGCGGCGTGCCAAACCATGTCGCCAAGGAGGAGCAATGAACAAACACTATCTGATCCTGTGTGTGGACGATGAGCGGGAGGTGCTGGATGCGGTGATCCACGATCTCGCCCCGTTCCGTTCCCACTTCGAACTGGAAGCCGCCGAGAGCGTTGATGAGGCGCGTGCGGTGGTGGAGGAGTGGGAGCGCGACGGCAACAAGCTGGCGCTGATCCTCTGTGACCACATCATGCCGGGAACCCTGGGGGTCGATTTTCTGGTGGAGCTGAACCGGCGTGCCACCACCCGCGCCAGCCGCAAATTGCTGCTGACCGGACAAGCGGGGCTGGAGGCCACCGTCGAAGCGGTCAATCGCGGCGGGTTGCACTACTACCTCGCCAAGCCGTGGAAGCTGGAGACCCTGCAAGAGGCGGTGCGCGAACAGCTGACCGACTACCTGCTGGCGGAAGATGGCGAAAATGCCTTCCACTATGCGCCGCTGCTCAATCAGGCGCGGCTGTTTGCCGCCATCCACGATCACCCGTTCGACGAATAGGGGCAGTTGGGCTTTCGCGGTGGCAGTTGTATACTGTCTGCATATACAGTATTGCAGGTAGCCACCGATGCGACTCTTTATCGCCGAGAAGCCCACGCTGGGCCGCGCCATTGCCGATGCCCTGCCCAAGCCCCATAAGAAGGGCGACGGTTTTATCGAAACAGCCCAGGGGGATGTGGTCACCTGGTGCATCGGCCATCTGCTGGAGCAGGCCGAGCCCGATGCCTATGACGCCGCCTTCAAGCAGTGGCGGATGGAGCATCTCCCCATCATCCCTGCCCAGTGGCAGCTGGTGGCCAAGCCCAAGACCAAAACCCAGCTCACCGTCATCAAGCGGCTGATCAAGCAGGCCGACTGCGTGGTCAACGCCGGTGACCCGGACCGGGAAGGGCAGTTGCTGGTCGACGAGGTGATCGACTTTCTCGGCTACCCGAAAACCAAGCCGGTGCAGCGCTGCCTCATCAGCGATCTCAACCCGCCCGCGGTGCGTCGTGCCCTCGAGAAGCTGAGGGACAACAAGGAGTTCGTGCCGCTGGCTGTCTCCGCGCTGGCCCGCAGTCGGGCCGACTGGCTCTACGGCATCAACATGACCCGCGCCTATACCCTGCTCGGCCGCAAGGCCGGTTGTAGCGAGCTGCTCTCGGTTGGCCGGGTGCAGACCCCGCTGCTCGGGCTGGTGGTGCGGCGGGATCTCGAGATCGAGGCCTTCGTGCCCAAACCCTTCTACGAGGTGCTGGCCCATCTGCTGACCGATAGCAACGAGCGTTTCACCGCCAAGTGGCTGCCGTCGGAAGCCTGCCTGCCGTGGCAGGATGAGGAGGGGCGGGTGCTCAACCGGGCGCTGGCCGACAAGGTGGTGAGCCGGATCAACGGCCAGCCCGCTCAGGTCGAATCGGTGGAGGAGCAGGCCCGCAAGCAGGCGGCGCCGCTGCCCTACAACCTCTCCAGCCTGCAGATCGATGCCGCCAAGCGCTTCGGCATGGATGCCAAGCGGGTGCTCGACATCTGCCAGAGCCTCTACGAGCGCCACAAGCTCATCACCTATCCGCGCTCCGATAGCCGCTATCTGCCGACCGACCATTTCAAGCGGGCCGAACAGGTGCGCGGCGCCATCGCCGCTACTGCGCCCGCGCTGGCCAAGGCAGTTGCCGAGGCGGACGGCAAGATCCGCAGCAAGGCGTGGAACGACAGCAAGGTGGATGCCCACCACGCCATCATCCCCACCGAGAAGCAGGGCAACCCCGGCACGCTGGGGGCCGACGAGGCGAAGCTCTATGGCCTGATTGCCCGCCAGTACCTGCTGCAGTTCTATCCCCCGTTCGAATACAACGACAGCAAGGTGCTGCTGCGCATCGCCGGTGGTCTGTTTCAGGCCAAGGCACGGCGCATTCTAAAAGCGGGCTGGAAGGCGCTGCTCGGGGTGGAGGAGGATGACGACGAAGAGAAGGCGGGCACGCTGCCTGCCCTGAAAGAGGGAGATCAACTGCTCTGCGAGCGGGGCGAACTGCAGGAGAAAATGACCCAGCCGCCCAAGTCGTTCACCGATGCCACCCTGCTGGCGGCCATGACCGGCATTGCCCGCTATGTGCAGGATCCCGAGATCCGCAAGACCCTGCGCGACACCGATGGTCTCGGCACAGAAGCGACCCGGGCCGGTATCATCGACCTGCTGTTCAAGCGTCGCTTTCTGGTGCGTCAGGGCAAGAGCATCAAGGCGACCCCGACCGGGCGGGCGCTGGTGCAGGCGTTGCCAGCCACCGCCACCACGCCGGATATGACGGCGCTGTGGGAGCAGAGCCTCGGCCAGATCGCCGAGCGCCACGGCAGCTACCAGCAGTTTATGGGACCGCTCACCGAGCAGCTCAACGGCCTGATTGAAGGGGCGCGGCAGGACTCCGGCGCCAGCTTCAGCGCCCTGCCCAAGGAGGAGCCGGGTGCCGGAAAGCGGCGTTTTACCAGGCGCAAGAGTTCGGCGGCCAGCACGACGGGCGGGCCCCGACCGCGCAAGACGGCCAGCAAGCGCCAGACCAAGGCGGCATAACGAAAAAAGGCGCCCATCCTGGGCGCCAAAGGCATTGTTGTCAGGCTGCCTGAGTGGACAAGCTGGCACGGATCCTGTGCTGGTAGTGCAGCACCACACCGAGAAACACCAGATCCTTGAACAGGAAGAACTCGGTGACTGGCACGCCGTCAACCATCTTCCAGACACCTGTCAGGGTCAGCAGGAAGCTCAGCGTCGCCAGGAAGGTGACGATAGCCCCCATGCTGCACCAGTAACCGATGCGAGGTTGCCACAGACCCACGACCAGTCCGATGGCGATCACTATCTCGACCACCCCGATCAGGTTCGATACGCTCTGTTCCGACAGGGGGCCATAGAGCCAGCTCATCAAGGGGTGGCTGGCTACCAGTGGTTTGATGGCGGCGGCCTCTGTCGGGGTAAACTTGAAGACGCCGATCCAGAGCAGGGTCAATACCACGCCCGCCAGAGCGACCAGAAAGCCTTTGTCATGTTGCTGCATGGGGGCTCCTTGTTTAAGGGGTCAGAGTGACAGGCGGGAAGTCGATCTCGGTCGCCGCCAGGTGGTTGCCATAGTTGGTCAGGGTATTGACTACCACCTGGCCGAGCACCTCCAGCAGCAGCTCGTCATCTACGCCTGCGGCACGGGCGCTAGCAAGCTGCTCGTCACTGATGACCCCGCGTTGGTTGACCAGTGCCGTTGCCAGTTGCAGCAGGGCGTGATCAAGGGGAGCCGAGGCCTGGCCGAGCCGGGCAGCCCGGATCTCCTGGGCCGAGAATCCGGCCTTGCCCGCCAGTAGTGTGTGGGCAGACAAACAGTATTGGCAGGCGTTGGCTTGACCTATGGCCAGTGCCAGCAACTCCCGTTGTGGGGCAGTGAGACGCCCCTTGCCAAGAGCCTCTGCAAAGGCCAGGAAGCCATTGAGCAGGGCTGGCGAGTGGGCCAGGGTGGCGTAGAGGTTGGGCACCATACCCAGATTGCGTTGCAGGGTGGCCAGGGTCTGGGCGGCTGCGGGTTGCGGTTGGGATACGGTTTGGATACGGCTCATGATCTTCTCCTGTGGTAGTGAAGGTACGGGAGACAGTGTGCCGTCATTCGTGATACGGTTTATCACTCATCGTCTGCAAATAAACACTATTCGTCTCAAATATGGATCCGCTCTCTGCTCTGTTGGTTCATGCCTCCCCCGAAGCCAAGATCTTCTTCGCCGGCAACCTGTGCCAGAACTCCTCCAGTGATGATTACCCGAGCGGCGGACATCTTCATCTGCTGCGCAGCGGCGCCGTCATGCTGCGTGAAGAGGGGGGAACCAGCTTGCTGCTCGAGGAGCCGACCCTGATCCTGTTCCCTCGGGGACGTCCCCACAAGCTTGAACCCAGAACGTTGGGGGGTTGTGATTTGGTGTGCACCAATGTCGCATTCGGCAAGGGGGGCGCATCGCCGTTGCAACTGGCATTACCGGGCTCGCTGGTGCTGCCGCTACGTGAGTTGCCTGCCCTGACGCCGGTGCTGAGTCAGCTGTTTGACGAGGCGTTTCACCCCCGCTACGGGCAGGATCCGCTGATCTCCCGCTTGCTGGAGGTACTGTTGATCCTGCTGCTGCGTCATCTGGTCGAGCAAGGGGTGTGTCAGCAGGGGATGCTGGCAGGTATTTCCGATCCCCAGTTGGCCAAGGCGATCTCGGTGATGCATCAGCGTGGGGATGAACCCTGGACGGTGGCCACGCTGGCGCGAGAGGCCGGCATGTCGCGGGCCCGCTTTGCCGCGAGGTTTCAGGAGCAGGTTGGTCAAGCGCCGCTGGGTTATCTGACCCGCTGGCGCATGGCGCGCGCCTGCCAGCAACTGCTGGTGGGGGAGCCTATGGCGCAGGTGGCGCTGGGGGCGGGGTACAGCAGCAGTGTTGCCTTTGGTCGGGCATTCGAGCGGGAGCTGGGGATGAGCCCGGGGCGCTGGCTCAAGGCGCAGCAACAAGCCGAATAAAAAACGGGGCAGCCAGTGGCTGCCCCGTGTTCATAACCGGTCAGCCGGTGTAGACGTTCTCTTCCGGATAACGGATGCGGGTCTCGACCGGGCGGGCCAGCATAAAGGCCAGGGTGAGGGGGCCGAGACGGCCGCAGATCATCACAAGCACCAGGATCAGCTTGCCCGGCTCGCTCAGGGAGGCGGTGATGCCGGTGGAGAGGCCGACGGTGGCAAATGCCGAGATGGTCTCGAACATGATTTTGTCGAACGGCAGATCCTCGGTCACCATCAGCAGGAACATCGCCAGCATCAGCACCATGGTACTGACGATGATGATGGCCAGCGATCGGGTCACGATCTGGGGCGACAAGGTGCGGCCAAAAGCGGTGACATGGGGTCGTTTGGTCAGAAACGCCTTGGTCGCCAGCAGCACAACCGCGAAAGTGGTGACTTTGATACCGCCACCGGTGGAGGTTGCACCGGCACCGATAAACATCAGCATCATCAGGAACAGCAACGCCGCCGGGGTCATCAGCCCGATATCTATGGTATTGAAACCGGCGGTACGGGCACTGGCAGATTGGAAAAAGGCCGCCAGCAGCTGGCCACCGATACCTGCCTTGCCGAGGGTGCCCGGGTTGTTGTGTTCCAGCAGCCAGAACATCAGGGTACCGGCCAGCAGCAGCGCCGGGGTCATCAGCAGCATCAACTTGCTGTGCAGCTTCAGCTTTCGCCAGCGGCGGTTGCGCACCAGATCGACGATGACGGTAAAGCCGATCCCCCCGAGGATCAGCAGACCGGCGATGGTCAGGCTGATGATGGGGTCGTCCCTATAGTCCATCAGGTTGTTGGCAAAGAGCGAAAACCCGGCGTTGTTGAAGGCCGAGACCGCGTGGAAGAAGCTGACATAGAGGCCGTGCACCCACCCCATCTCGGGCACCCAGCGGATCGCCATGATGCCGGTACCGATCAGTTGGGCGATAAAGGCGAATAGGACGATCCGTTTGACCAGCTGGATGATGTTGACCGAGCCTTCCTGTCCCAGCGCCTCCTTGGCCAGCACCTGCTGGCGCAGACCGACCCGCTTGCTGAAGATGGCGATCAGCAGCAGGGTCATGGTCATCTGGCCCAGACCGCCGATCTCCATCAGCATCAACAGGAAAATCTGCCCCTGCAGGGTGAAGGCAGTGCCGGTATCCACCACGCCAAGACCTGTCACGCTGATGGCCGAGGTGGCGGTAAACAGGGCGTTGACGAAGGTAACCTCGCCATTGTGGCTGGAGGGTTGCACCAGAAAGATGGTGCCAATCAGCAGAATGATCAGAAAGCTGCCGAGGATCAGCCGGGCTTCGCTCCAGCGAGAGTCCTGCTCCCGATGGAGGGCGAAGGCGTAGCTGCTGCGCCAGTTGATCATAGGGTTTCGAGCCAGTGGTCGATGGCGTGCTTGTTGCCCGCCAGGATCAGGATGTCGCCCAGTTGCAGCTCCATCTTGCCGGTCAGCACGTTGTGCAGCACGTCACCACGCTTGATGGCGAGCAGCTGGAAATCGCTCTGTTGCAGCAGATGGAAGTCGCCTAGTTCCCGGCCGTTCTGTTGCAGGCCAATCACGAACTCGGTCAGCACCATGTCGTGGCCCAGCTCCAGATAGTCGAACAGCCGGTTGTCCAGCATGCTCTGGGCGACCCGGCGGCCCATGTCCCACTCCGGGTTGATCACCTTGTCGGCGCCCACTTTCTGCAGGATCTTGGCGTGGAACTTGTCGCGCGCCTTGACCCACACCTTCTTCACGCCCGCCTCTTTCAAGACGAGGGTGGTGAGGATGCTGGTCTCCAGGTTGTCACCGATGGCAACGAAGACGATATCGAAATTGGCCAGTCCCAGTTCGGCCACGGTGGCCTCGTCGGTGGCGTCGGCCACGATGACGTGATTGCAGAGGGCGGCGATTTGCCGGGTCTTGCTCTCGTCGATATCGATGGCCAGTACTTCGGCATCTTGCCGTTGCAGCTCTTCGCACAGCGCGCTGCCAAACAGGCCCAGGCCGATGACGGCAAACTGGTTGTTCATGAGTTATTCCTCAGCAGTTGAAGTCGCCTACTCTAAACCACTGCTATTCCCCCGAAAAGGGCTCGGGTTTTTCGTCATGGGGTAACTTGAGGTAGACTGCGCCCTTGCACCAAGCCGGGATAGACCGATGAAACTGAATGCCAACGCCTCCTTGTTGAAGCTCAACACCCTTGCCCTCGATGCGTACTGCCTCTGGCTGGCCGAGGTGGAGCAGGTTGCCGATCTGGCGACCCTGCGTGCCGATCCACAGTTCAACCAGCTGCCGCGCCTCAATCTGGGCGGCGGCAGCAACATGCTCTTCACCACCGATTTTCTCGGCCTGGTGGTGCTCAACCGGCTCAAGGGGATTACCGCTGAAGATGGTGGCGCTCACTGGTTGCTCCATGTGGCGGCCGGTGAAGATTGGCATCAGCTGGTGCGCCATACCTTGCAACAGGGCTGGTGCGGGCTGGAGAATCTGGCGCTCATTCCCGGTACGGTCGGTGCAGCGCCGGTGCAGAACATCGGTGCGTATGGCGTTGAGCTGGCCGACTTCTGCGCCTATGTCGAGGCGTTCAACTGGCAGAGTGGCGAGATTGAACGGATCGCGGCGGCAGAGTGCCGCTTCGGTTATCGCGACAGCATCTTCAAACACGAGTATCAGGATTCCCACCTGATCACCGCCGTCGGGCTCAAACTGCCCAAGGCGTGGCAACCGGTGCTGGGTTATGGTCCGCTGGCGGCGCTCGGTGACGCGCCTTCGGCGCAGGCCATCTTCGATACCGTCTGTGCCACCCGCATGGCCAAGCTGCCGGATCCCGCGGTGCTCGGCAATGCCGGCAGCTTCTTCAAAAATCCGGTGGTACCTGCCGCGCTGGCGGAGAATCTCAAGGCGCGCTACCCGCAGATGCCCTGCTATCCGGCCGGAGAAGGGCAGGCCAAGCTGGCGGCGGGCTGGCTCATCGATCAGTGCGGTTTGAAAGGTTTCGCCATTGGCCGCGCCGCCGTCCATCAGGAGCAGGCGCTGGTGCTGGTCAATCTGGGGGGCGCCAGTGCCATGGAGCTGATCGCGCTGGCGGTTCATGTCCGCGACAGCGTGGAACAGATGTTTGGCGTGGTGCTGGAGCACGAGGTGCGATTTATGGGGGCGCACGGTGAAACTTGGCTCGATGAGGTGCTCTCATGACGTTGACTCCCATCAGACAGACCCTGATCACCCTGCTTAGCGACGGTCAGTTTCACTCCGGCGAACAGCTGGGTGAGCAGCTCGGCATCAGCCGGGCGGCGGTGAGCAAACACATGGCGGCGCTCAAGGAGCTGGGGCTGGATCTCTTTAGCCTGACCGGCAAGGGCTACCGGCTGGCGGTGCCGATGGCGCTCTATGATCAGGCTACCTTGCAGGCACTGGCCCCGATGGCGCCGGTGCACTGTTTTCCGGTCATTGGCTCGACCAACCAACACCTGCTGGATCGGGTCAATGAGCTGCGCTCCGGCGAGAGCTGTCTGGCCGAGTGTCAGACAGCCGGGCGCGGGCGTCGTGGCAAACCCTGGATTTCGCCATTCGGTTGCCAGTTGATCCTCAGCATGTACTGGCGGCTGGAACAAGGCATGGCGGCGGCCATGGGGCTCAGTCTGGCGGTCGGCGTGGCAGTGGTTGAAGCACTGGAGAGCCTTGGCTATCAAGGGGTCGAGCTCAAGTGGCCGAATGACCTCTACTATCAGGGCCGCAAGTTGGCGGGAATACTGGTGGAGATGAGCGGTAGCGCCGGTGCCAGCTGTCATCTGGTGATCGGTATCGGCCTCAATCTGGCGATGCCTGCCCGCGAAGGTGAGAAGATTGATCAGGCCTGGGCCGAGTTGCGCCACATCAATCCGGAACTGGTGGATCGCAATCAGTTGGCGGCCCGGATGATCGTCCATCTGCAGGGGGCGCTGCACACCTTTGAGCAGCAGGGGCTGGCAAGCTTTGTCGATGACTGGAACCGGCTCGATCACTTTGCCGGTCGCCCGGTGCGCCTGTTGATGGGTGATCAGGAGATCCGCGGCATCGCTCGTGGCATCGACGATCGCGGCGCCCTGCGACTGGAGACAGGCGAAGGGATCAAATTCTATCTGGGGGGCGAGCTCTCCCTGCGCCGGGGTGATTGAGGGTCAGCAAGGCCGCTCATGATGCCAAACAGAAGAGGGGGCCTGCGGGCCCCCTCTTCGTTATCCGGCAATGGCTGTCATCATTTGCGCAGTTTGATCTGTTCGATGGCGTGCTCATGGCCCTTGGTCATGATCAGGTTGGCTCGCTCACGCGTTGGCAGGATATTTTCTTGCAAATTCAGATAGTTGATATCTTGCCAGATGTTGCTGGCGATCTGGGTCGCCTCACTCTCCGCCAGCTTGGCGTAGTTATGGAAGTAGGAGTCGGGATCCGAGAAGGCGCCGCTGCGGAATTTCAGGAAGCGTTCGATATACCAGGTGCGCAGCAGTTCGGCATCGGCATCCACATAGATTGAGAAGTCGACGAAGTCCGACACGAAGACCCGATGGGGCTCCTGAGGGTAGTCCATGCCGCTTTGCAGCACATTGAGCCCTTCCAGGATCAGGATGTCCGGCTGCTCCACCACCTTCTTCTCATCGGGAATGATGTCGTAGATAAGATGGGAGTAAACCGGCGCTTCGACCTTCTCGTGACCGGCGCGGATGTTGGCGACAAACTCCACCAGATGGCGGATGTCGTAGGATTCCGGGAACCCCTTGCGGCGCATCAGGCCGCGCTCTTCCAGTACCTTGTTGGGATAGAGGAAGCCGTCGGTGGTGACCAGCTCCACCCGCGGGTGTTCCGGCCAGCGCTCCAGCAGGGCCTGCAGAATACGGGCCGTGGTGCTTTTGCCCCCGGCCACACTGCCGGCAATGCTGATGATGTAGGTGCCCTTGCCGCGGGACTGGCCGAGGAACTGCTCCAGCACCCGGCTGCGACGCTGTTTGGCTTTGACATAGAGATTGAGCAGGCGGGAGAGAGGCAGATAGATCTCTTCCACTTCCCGCAATGACACCTTCTCGTTGATCCCGCGCAGGGTCTGCAGATCGTGTTCGGTCAGGGTCAGGGGGACCGAATCGCGCAATAACGCCCATTGTTCGCGGGTGAATTGCAGATAGGGGTTATGCTCTGTCGTCATGGTGTCATCACTGTTTCTTGGGCACGGCGACCATACACCAAGGGTGGGGGAGCGACAAGGGACGCAGCAGGATTGGCTTGTTTGCCCCCGCTTTTTTGCAAACTTCCCAGCAATAAAGCATATTTTGCCGGGTTCAATGGTTGCATCCCCCAAAACCTTACAATAAAATGCGCGACGCTTGACTGTCTGTCGTCTATTTGCCGTGCAAAAGCGATAAACACAACGGGTGCAAGCAGAATTACCGTTGTGACAATCTGGCGTCTGGAGGGGTTCCCGAGCGGCCAAAGGGATCAGACTGTAAATCTGACGGCTCTGCCTTCGAAGGTTCGAATCCTTCTCCCTCCACCATATTTCTCTGCGGTTTGAGTTCTTTGGGTTAGAGAAATGCGGGCATCGTATAATGGCTATTACCTCAGCCTTCCAAGCTGATGATGCGGGTTCGATTCCCGCTGCCCGCTCCAAGATGCTGATATGGCTCAGGCGTTAGCAGAGCCGCACCCTAGGGTGAGTTCGGCAAGCGAACCAGCCATCAGTACCTCTCTCTTTCCCACCAGATTCAAATCCATCATATAAACTGTTCTGTGGTTAGCTTGCCACCGCGTACTCAGCGTTAGTTTAGAGGGACGATCATGTCTAAAGAAAAATTTGAGCGTAATAAACCGCACGTTAACGTGGGTACCATCGGCCACGTTGACCACGGTAAAACCACCCTGACTGCAGCTATCACCAACGTGCTGGCCAAGCACTTCGGTGGTAAAGCTTTCGCCTTCGACCAGATCGACAAGGCACCGGAAGAGCGTGAGCGTGGTATCACCATCAACACCTCCCACGTAGAATACGACACCGCTACCCGTCACTACGCCCACGTAGATTGCCCGGGTCACGCCGACTACGTTAAAAACATGATCACCGGTGCTGCCCAGATGGACGGCGCGATCCTGGTAGTAGCAGCGACTGACGGCCCGATGCCGCAGACTCGTGAGCACATCCTGCTGGGTCGTCAGGTTGGTATCCCGTACATGATCGTGTTCATGAACAAGTGTGACATGGTTGATGACGAAGAGCTGCTCGAACTGGTAGAGATGGAAGTTCGTGAACTGCTGACCGAGTACGACTTCCCGGGTGATGACCTGCCGGTAGTTCGTGGTTCCGCACTGAAAGCGCTGGAAGGCGACGCTCAGTGGGAAGAGAAGATCATCGAGCTGGCTGGCCACCTGGATACCTACATCCCGGAGCCGGAGCGCGCGATTGACCAGCCGTTCCTGATGCCTATCGAAGACGTATTCTCTATCGCTGGCCGTGGTACCGTAGTAACCGGTCGTGTAGAGCGCGGTATCGTTAAAGTAGGTGAGACCGTAGAAATCGTTGGTATCAAAGATACCGTTTCTACCACCTGTACCGGTGTTGAAATGTTCCGTAAGCTGCTGGACGAAGGTCGTGCAGGCGAGAACATCGGCGCGCTGCTGCGTGGTGTTAAGCGTGAAGACGTAGAGCGTGGTCAGGTACTGGCCAAGCCGGGTTCTATCAAGCCGCACACCAAGTTCGAATCTGAAGTGTACGTACTGTCCAAAGAAGAAGGTGGTCGTCATACCCCGTTCTTCAAAGGCTACCGTCCGCAGTTCTACTTCCGTACTACCGACGTGACCGGTACCATCGAACTGCCGGAAGGCGTAGAGATGGTAATGCCGGGCGACAACATCAAGATGGTTGTTACCCTGATTGCTCCGATCGCAATGGACGACGGCCTGCGTTTCGCTATCCGTGAAGGTGGCCGTACCGTAGGTGCCGGTGTTGTAGCCAGCGTAATCGCTTAATCTTTGGCTTACATAAATAAAGCAAAGCCCCTATAATAGGGGCTTTCTTGTGTAGGGGCGTAGTTCGAATTGGTAGAACAGCGGTCTCCAAAACCGATGGTTGCGGGTTCGAGTCCTGCCGCCCCTGCCATATACCTCGTCTCGTACGGGGCTTTTGTGTCTTTGGTTACGTCAGATACAGGTGGGTTGTATGAGTGTTAGTTCTGAGAGCCAGGGCGGAAGCAAGGATACCCTGCTTTGGGGCCTGGTTTTCATTATCCTGGCGGCCGCTGTAGTGGGTAATTACCTGCTCAACGATGTTGTCGCTGCCGTCCGCGCCCTGGGTGTGGTCGTTGTCATTGCTGCTGCTGGTGCAGTAGCCCTGCAAACCACCAAGGGAAAGGCAACACTGGCATTCGCCCGTGAGTCTCGCCTGGAAGTCCGCAAGGTCGTATGGCCGACCCGTCAGGAAGCCATTCAGACAACCCTGATTGTGCTGGCGGTGACCGCCGTGATGGGGCTGCTGCTGTTCGTTCTGGACGGTGCCTTGGTCTGGTTGGTCAACCTGATTACCGGTGTGTAAGGATAAGCCATGACTGAACAACGTGAACAACGTATGAGATGGTATGTCGTGCAGGCTTTTTCCGGCTATGAAGGCCGTGTAGCCAAGTCCCTGCGTGAACATATCAAGATGCATGGCATGGAAGACATGTTCGGTGAAGTGCTGGTCCCGACCGAAGAAGTGGTCGAGATGCGTGCTGGCCAGAAGCGCAAGAGTGAGCGCAAGTTTTTCCCGGGTTATGTCCTGGTCCAGATGATCATGGATGAAACCACATGGCACCTGGTGCGTAACGTACCGCGTGTCATGGGCTTCATCGGCGGTACTTCCGACCGTCCGGCACCGATCTCCGACAAAGAGGCCGATGCCATCTTGAACCGTCTGCAGGATGCCCACGACAAGCCGCGTCCGAAAACCCTGTTTGAACCGGGTGAAATGGTGCGGGTTGCTGATGGTCCGTTTGCAGACTTCAACGGTACCGTTGAAGAGGTCGATTATGAGAAGAGCCGCGTGAAGGTCTCTGTACTGATCTTCGGTCGTTCTACTCCTGTTGAACTGGATTTTGGTCAGGTCGAAAAAGGCTGATTGAATTCTGTACGTTTAACGGTTGTCAGGGGCAGCGAATATCTCTATAATTCGCTGCCCCTTTATTAGTTGGGGAGCCGTTTGCAGGAGCAAGTCTCCGAGGCGCTAGAACCCATTTTTGAGGTATTTTCCTAATGGCTAAGAAAGTCACAGCTTATATCAAGCTGCAGGTTGCTGCTGGTGCAGCCAACCCGTCTCCTCCCGTTGGTCCTGCACTGGGTCAACACGGTGTTAACATCATGGAATTCTGTAAGGCGTTCAACGCTCGTACAGAGAAGCTGGAAAAAGGTTCACCGACTCCGGTCGTGATCACCGTTTACAGCGACCGTTCCTTCACCTTCGAAACCAAGACTCCGCCTGCTTCCTTCCTGCTGAAGAAAGCTGCTGGCATCAAGTCTGGTTCTTCCAAGCCGAACAAAGACAAGGTTGGTAAGGTGACCGTTGCTCAGCTGCAAGAAATCGCCAAGACCAAAGAGCCGGATATGACTGGTGCCGATCTGGATGCAAAAGTACGTTGCATCGCAGGCTCCGCTCGTTCCATGGGTCTGGTAGTGGAGGATTAAGACAATGGCTAAACTTTCCAAGCGTATGCGCGTTATTCGCGAAAAAGTTGACGGTACCAAAGAGTACTCCATCAACGAAGCCATTGCCCTGCTGAAAGAACTGGCTACCGCCAAGTTCGTTGAAAGCGTTGACGTTGCTGTCAACCTGGGTATCGACGCTCGTAAATCTGACCAGAACGTACGTGGTGCTACTGTACTGCCGCACGGTACCGGTCGTGATGTACGCGTTGCCGTATTTACTCAAGGTGCAAACGCCGAAGCAGCTAAAGCTGCCGGTGCTGACCTGGTAGGTATGGATGACCTGGCCGATCTGGTTAAGAAAGGCGAGATGAACTTCGACGTAGTTATCGCATCCCCGGATGCCATGCGCGTTGTTGGTCAACTGGGTCAAATCCTGGGCCCGCGCGGCCTGATGCCGAACCCGAAAGTTGGTACTGTAACTCCTAACGTTGCCGAAGCAGTCAAGAACGCCAAGGCTGGTCAGGTTCGTTACCGTAACGACAAGAATGGTATCATCCATACCACTCTGGGTAAGGTTTCTTTCAACGAAGTTCAGCTGAAAGAAAACTTGGAAGCTCTGCTGGTTGCCCTGAAAAAAGGCAAGCCCTCTTCCGCCAAAGGTCAATTCATCAAGAAAGTCAGCATCTCCACCACCATGGGTGCCGGTGTTGCCGTAGACCAAGCTTCTCTGGAAGCTCAGGCCTAATTGATGGGTTTTACAAGGCGCAAAATTTAATCTATAATTTTGCGCCTTGATTGGTTGGGGGTTTCGACCTCCGTCCAAGACCGCAGGAGGCTGCAAAGCCTTAATGTTTCCTGCGTAGACGGTGCCGGAAACCCAGCGAGAAAGATTCTTTCTCTTCTGGAATCCTGCTACCGCATCGTTCCCCTCTGTTGTAAAGGTAGGGGGGATGTGTCAGTACTGGGTCAATAGACCCGGATTCAATCCAGGAGTTAAGCCAATGGCATTGGGACTCGAAGACAAAAAGGCAATTGTTGCTGAAGTCAACGAAGCTGCCAAAGGCGCTCTTTCTGCAGTTGTTGCCGATTCTCGCGGTGTAACTGTAGACAAGATGACCGTCCTGCGTAAAACCGCTCGTGAAGCCGGTGTGTACATGCGCGTTGTGCGTAACACCCTGCTGCGTCGCGCGGTAGAAGGTACCGAATACGAGTGCCTGAACGACGCATTTACCGGTCCTACCTTGATTGCTTTCTCTAACGAACACCCGGGCGCAGCTGCTCGTCTGTTCAAAGAGTTTGCCAAAGCGAACCAAAAGTTCGAAATCAAGGCTGGCGCTTTTAACGGTGAGTTTATCGCCGCAGCACAAATTGATCGTCTGGCCACGCTGCCGACTTACGAAGAAGCAATTGCGAAGTTGATGGCGACTATGAAAGAAGCCTCTGCTGGCAAGCTGGTTCGTACTATCGCTGCTGTTCGCGACCAGAAACAAGCTGCTGCTTGATTCTCGCCTATTTAGGCTGTTTGAGTTTATTCAACATCAGGAATTTTTGTCATGTCTATCACTAAAGACCAAATCATCGAAGCCGTTGCTTCCATGTCCGTAATGGAAGTTGTTGAGCTGATCGAAGCTATGGAAGAGAAGTTCGGTGTTTCTGCCGCTGCTGCCGTAATGGCTGGCCCGGCTGCTGCTGAAGCAGTAGAAGAGAAGACCGAGTTCGACGTAGTTCTGACTGCTGCTGGCGCCAACAAAGTTGCCGTTATCAAAGCCGTTCGTGGCGCTACCGGTCTGGGCCTGAAAGAAGCCAAAGATCTGGTAGAAGCTGCTCCGGCTAACCTGAAGGAAGGCGTGTCCAAGGACGAAGCTGAAGCTCTGAAGAAAGAGCTGGAAGCTGCCGGTGCTTCTGTTGAGATCAAATAATCTGCATTTATGTAGATTAGCCTGATAAAACAGGCTAGGGCTGGTGAATTTTTGTTCACCAGCCTTTTTGCGCTGTAGACTGAGAGCATTTCACACCGTTTACGACTCTCGGTGCACCAGCAATCCGGACTGTCTTCTTTCGTCCGGGCCAACACAAAACGGTGTTGAGACAGAGCTGTCCCGCGGGACAGAGTGGGTCACTTATCAGCGAGCTGAGGAACCCTATGGTTTACTCTTATACCGAAAAAAAACGCATTCGTAAGGACTTCGGTAAGCGAGACCAGGTACTGGACACGCCTTATCTGTTGTCCATTCAGCTGGACTCCTTCAAGCAGTTCATCGAGGCTGACCCGGAAGGTGAATATGGCCTAGAGGCCGCTTTCCGTAGCGTTTTCCCGATCACCAGTTACTCCGGTAGTGCTGAGCTTCAGTATGTCAGCTATCGCCTGGGTGAGCCGGTATTTGACGTAAAAGAATGCCAGATCCGTGGAGTGACCTACTCCGCGCCGCTGCGTGTCAAGCTTCGTATGGTTCTGTACGACCGTGAAGCAGCTGCCGGCACCGTCAAAGACATCAAGGAACAAGAAGTATACATGGGCGAAATTCCGCTCATGACCGAAAACGGCACCTTTGTTATCAATGGTACCGAGCGGGTTATCGTCTCCCAGCTGCACCGCAGCCCGGGCGTCTTCTTCGACCACGATAAAGGCAAAACTCATTCATCCGGTAAGGTACTATATAACGCTCGCGTTATCCCCTACCGTGGCTCCTGGCTGGACTTCGAGTTCGATGCGAAAGACAACCTGTTTGTCCGTATCGACCGTCGTCGCAAACTGCCAGCATCCATTATTCTGCGCGCCCTGGACTTCACTTCCGAACAAATCCTGGCCACCTTCTTCGAGACCATCGGTTTTGAAGTAAAAGATGGCAAGTTGATGATGGATCTGGTGCCGGAGCGTCTGCGTGGTGAAACTGCGACCTTTGACATCGTGGCCAATGGCGCCGTGGTGGTTGAGACCGGTCGTCGTGTGACTGCGCGTCACATCCGTCAGTTGGAAAAAGACGCCGTTACCCAGATTGAGGTACCGGTTGAGTATGTTGTTGGCAAAGTTGCTGCCAAGGACTACGCACATCCGCAAACTGGCGAGATGGTCGTGACCGCCAACCAGGCGCTGAGCCTGGAAGCGATCGCCAACCTGTCCCAAGCCGGCTTCAAGCATTTCGAGGTTCTGTTCACCAACGAACTGGATCACGGTGCTTACATGTCCGAGACCCTGCGTGTCGACTCCAGCTCCAACCGTTTGGAAGCGCTGGTCGAGATTTATCGCATGATGCGTCCGGGCGAGCCGCCTACTCGCGAAGCTGCAGAACAGCTGTTCGAAAACCTGTTCTTCTCCGCCGAGCGTTACGACCTGTCTACCGTAGGTCGGATGAAGTTCAACCGCCGTCTGGGTCGTGAAGACGAGACTGGCGCTGGTGTACTGACCAAAGACGACATCGTCGATGTGATGAAGCGCCTGATCGACATCCGTAACGGTAACGACGAAGTGGACGATATCGACCACTTGGGTAACCGTCGTATCCGTTCTGTCGGTGAAATGGCTGAAAACCAGTTCCGCGTCGGTCTGGTGCGTGTCGAGCGTGCGGTCAAGGAGCGTCTCTCCCTGGGCGACCTGGACACCCTGATGCCGCAGGATCTGATCAACGCCAAGCCGATCTCCGCCGCAGTCAAAGAGTTCTTTGGTTCCAGCCAGCTGTCCCAGTTTATGGACCAGAACAACCCGCTCTCCGAAGTGACCCACAAGCGTCGTATCTCCGCGCTGGGCCCGGGCGGTTTGACTCGTGAGCGTGCCGGCTTTGAAGTCCGAGACGTACACCCGACTCACTACGGTCGTCTGTGCCCTATCGAGACTCCTGAAGGTCCGAACATCGGTCTGATCAACTCTCTGTCCGTGTACTCTCGTACCAACGAGTACGGTTTCCTCGAGACTCCGTACCGTAAGGTCATTGACGGTGTGATCACCGACGAAGTGGACTACCTGTCTGCTATTGAAGAAGGCAAGTACGTGATCGCACAGGCTAACGCCGCGACCACCGAAGATGGCCGTCTGAAAGATGAATTGATCCCGTGCCGTCACAAAGGTGAATCCACCTTTATGAACGCCGACCAGATCCAGTATATGGACGTGAGCCCGCAGCAGATCGTATCTGTGGCAGCGGCTCTGATCCCGTTCCTGGAACACGATGACGCGAACCGCGCATTGATGGGTTCAAACATGCAACGTCAGGCTGTACCGACTCTGCGTGCTGACAAGCCGCTGGTAGGTACCGGTATGGAACGCGCTGTGGCCGTTGACTCCGGTGTAACCGTAGTAGCCAAGCGTGGCGGCGTAATCGACTATGTCGATGCCTCCCGTATCGTCCTGAAGGTCAATGAAGATGAGCTGATGCCAGGCGAAGCCGGTATCGACATCTACAACCTGACCAAATACACCCGTTCCAACCAGAACACCTGTATCAACCAACGTCCTTGCGTGATGTTGGGTGAGCCGGTCATGGCTGGCGACGTACTGGCTGACGGCCCGTCCACCGACCTGGGTGAACTGGCGCTGGGTCAGAACATGCGCGTCGCGTTCATGCCGTGGAACGGTTACAACTTCGAAGACTCGATCCTGGTGAACGAGCGTGTTGTTCAGGAAGATCGCCTGACCACCATCCATATCCAGGAACTGGCCTGTATCTCCCGTGACACCAAGCTGGGGCCGGAAGAGATCACTGCTGACATCCCGAACGTGGGTGAAGCCGCTCTGTCCAAGCTGGACGAGTCCGGTATCGTCTACGTGGGTGCCGAAGTGAAGGGCGGCGACATTCTGGTCGGTAAGGTAACCCCGAAAGGTGAAACCCAGCTGACGCCGGAAGAGAAGCTGCTGCGCGCCATCTTCGGTGAGAAGGCGTCCGATGTGAAGGACTCCTCCCTGCGTGTACCGAACGGTGTGTACGGTACCGTGGTTGACGTGCAAGTCTTTACCCGCGATGGCGTGGAAAAAGACAAGCGCGCCAAAGAAATCGAAGAGATGCAGCTGAAGGAAGCGAAGAAGGACTTGACCGAAGAGTTCAAGATCCTGGAAGACGGCATTTTCGGCCGCTCCCGCAACCTGCTGCTGGCCGCCGGTTACAGCGAAGATCGTCTGAACAAGCTCGATCGCTCCAAGTGGTTTGAACTGGCCATCGAAGACGAAGGCAAGCAGACCGAACTGGAACAGATCGCTGAACAGCACGTTGAGCTGAAAGCCGAGTTCGACAAGAAATTCGAGAACAAGCGTCGCAAGATTATCCAGGGTGATGATCTGGCACCGGGCGTACTGAAAATCGTCAAGGTTTATCTGGCAGTCAAGCGTCGCATCCAGCCGGGTGACAAGATGGCGGGCCGTCACGGTAACAAGGGGGTTATCTCCAAGATCTGTCCGGTCGAGGATATGCCTCATGACGAGTTCGGCCGTCCGGTCGACATCGTACTGAACCCGTTGGGCGTACCATCCCGTATGAACATCGGTCAGATCCTCGAAGTGCACCTGGGCCTTGCGGCCAAGGGTATCGGCGAGAAGATCGATCGCATGGTCAAAGAGCAGCGCGAGCTGCACGAGATGCGCAACTTCCTGCAACAGGTCTATGACCTGGGCGAGAAGGACACCCAGCAAGTGAACATCGCCGAACTGTCTGACGACGACGTACGTACCCTGGTGGGTAACCTGCGTAAGGGTCTGCCGGTTGCTACTCCAGTGTTTGATGGTGCCAAAGAGCGCGAAATCAAAGCCCTGCTGAAGCTGGCTGATCTGCCGGAATCCGGTCAGATTGATCTGTTCGATGGCCGTACCGGTAACCGCTTCGAGCGTAAAGTAACCGTTGGTTACATGTACATGCTCAAGCTGAACCACTTGGTCGACGACAAGATGCACGCGCGTTCTACCGGTTCTTACAGCCTGGTTACCCAGCAGCCGTTGGGTGGTAAGGCTCAGTTCGGTGGTCAGCGTTTCGGTGAGATGGAAGTGTGGGCCCTGGAGGCTTACGGTGCGGCATATACCCTGCAGGAAATGCTGACCGTCAAGTCTGACGATGTGAATGGCCGTACCAAGATGTATAAGAACATCGTGGATGGCGACCACCGTATGGAGCCGGGCATGCCCGAATCCTTCAACGTATTGCTGAAGGAAATCCGCTCTCTGGGTATCAACATCGAGCTGGACGAAGAGTAAGAGCTCGCTCTTATTGTTCGAGAATTGACGTGGGCGCCCCGCTGTTTTGGCAGCCGGGGCGCCGAGGTTAGACTCCTGACAGGGGAAACACGTGAAAGACTTACTCAAGTTTTTGAAGGCTCAGACCAAGACCGAAGAGTTTGACAGTATCAAGATCGGTCTGGCCTCTCCTGACATGATCCGCTCCTGGTCATTCGGTGAGGTCAAAAAGCCTGAGACCATCAACTACCGGACTTTCAAGCCGGAGCGTGATGGTCTGTTCTGCGCCCGCATCTTCGGACCGGTGAAGGACTACGAGTGTCTGTGCGGCAAGTACAAGCGCCTGAAACACCGTGGTGTGATCTGTGAGAAGTGCGGCGTTGAAGTGACCCAGACCAAGGTCCGTCGTGAGCGTATGGGCCACATCGAGCTGGCCAGCCCGACTGCCCACATCTGGTTCCTGAAGTCCCTGCCGTCCCGTATCGGTCTGCTGCTGGACATGACCCTGCGCGACATCGAGCGCGTGCTCTACTTCGAATCTTTCGTCGTAATCGAGCCGGGTATGACCAACCTCGAACGCAGCCAGATGCTCTCTGAAGAGCAGTACCTGGATGCGCTGGAAGAGTGGGGCGACGAATTTGACGCCAAGATGGGTGCCGAAGCAATCCTGGCATTGCTGCGCGCTATCGATCTGGAAGGTGAAGTCAAAACCATGCGTGAGGAGCTGGATCAAACCAACTCCGAGACCAAGCGCAAGAAAACCACCAAGCGTCTGAAGCTGATGGAAGCTTTCCTGCAGTCCGGCAACAAGCCGGAGTGGATGATCATGACAGTGCTGCCTGTGCTGCCGCCGGACCTGCGTCCGCTGGTACCGCTGGACGGCGGCCGTTTCGCGACTTCCGATCTGAACGATCTGTACCGTCGCGTGATCAACCGTAACAACCGCTTGAAGCGTCTGCTGGATCTGGCTGCTCCGGACATCATCGTGCGCAACGAAAAGCGTATGTTGCAAGAGTCCGTCGATGCGCTGCTCGATAACGGCCGTCGCGGTCGTGCCATCACCGGTTCCAACAAGCGCCCGCTGAAATCCCTGGCCGACATGATCAAGGGTAAGCAGGGTCGTTTCCGTCAAAACCTGCTCGGTAAGCGTGTCGACTACTCCGGTCGTTCCGTTATCACCGTAGGCCCGACTCTGCGTCTGCATCAGTGCGGTCTGCCGAAGAAGATGGCGCTGGAACTGTTCAAGCCGTTCATCTATGGCAAGCTGGAAACCCGCGGTCTGGCGACCACTATCAAGGCCGCCAAGAAGATGGTGGAGCGCGAGGAAGCTGTCGTTTGGGATATCCTGGACGAAGTGATCCGCGAACACCCGGTTCTGCTGAACCGTGCACCGACTCTGCACCGTCTGGGTATCCAGGCATTCGAACCGACTCTGGTCGAAGGCAAGGCAATCCAGCTGCACCCGCTGGTTTGTGCTGCGTATAACGCGGACTTCGATGGTGACCAGATGGCGGTCCACGTACCGCTGACCCTGGAAGCCCAGCTGGAAGCGCGTGCGCTGATGATGTCTACCAACAACATCCTGTCGCCTGCCTCCGGTGAGCCGATCATCGTTCCTTCTCAGGACGTGGTCTTGGGTCTGTACTACATGACCCGTGCCCGTATCAACGCCAAAGGCGAAGGTATGGTGCTGGCCGGCCCGAAAGAAGCCGAGAAAGTATATCGCGCCGGTCTGGCCGATCTGCATGCTCGTGTGAAAGTACGCATTACCGAATACCTGCGTCAGGAAGACGGTTCTCTGCGTGAACACACCGAGATGAAGAACACCACCGTTGGTCGTGCGATCCTGAGCCTGATCCTGCCGAAAGGTATGGAATACGCCCTGATCGACGAGCCGAAGGTGCTGACTGCTGCAGAACAGGCAGATCTGGATGCCAATCCGCAGAACTGGATCAAGTGCGTATCCAACAAGGCGCTGGGCAAAAAGCTCATCTCCCGTCTGCTGAACACCTGCTATCGCAAGCAGGGCCTGAAGGACACCGTTATCTTCGCTGACCAGCTGATGTATACCGGTTTCCACTACGCGGCCCTGTCCGGTGCTTCCGTTGGTATCGATGACATGGTCATCCCGGATGCCAAGAAAGACATCATTGCAGCAGCCGAAGCCGAAGTTGCCGAGATCCAGGACCAGTTCCTGTCTGGTCTGGTAACTGCGGGCGAGCGTTACAACAAGGTTATCGATATCTGGGCTAGCGCCAACGAGCGCGTCTCCAAGGCCATGATGGAGAACTTGTCCAAAGAGCGTAACGTCAACTCGCTGGGTGAAGAAGAAGAGCAGGCCTCGTTCAACAGCATCTTTATGATGGCCGACTCTGGTGCGCGTGGTTCCGCCGCCCAGATCCGTCAGCTGGCCGGTATGCGTGGCCTGATGGCCAAGCCGGATGGCTCCATCATCGAGACCCCGATCATCGCGAACTTCCGCGAAGGTCTGAACGTACTGCAGTACTTTATCTCTACCCACGGTGCTCGTAAGGGTCTGGCGGATACCGCACTGAAGACTGCGAACTCCGGTTACCTGACTCGTCGTCTGGTAGACGTGGCGCAAGACATGGTGATCACCGAGGACGATTGCGGCACTACCGACGGTCTGTGGATGACTCCGCTGATCGAGGGGGGCGACGTGGTCGAGCCGCTGCGTGAGCGCGTGCTGGGTCGTGTGGTGGCAGAAGATGTCATCAAGCCGGGTACCGAGGACGAGATCCTGGTTGCTCGCAACACCCTGCTCGATGAGCAGCTGTGTGACCTGCTGGAGCGTAACTCCGTTGACCGTGTGAAGGTACGTTCTGCCATCACCTGTGAAACTGACTTCGGTAACTGTGCTCACTGCTACGGCCGTGATCTGGCCCGTGGTCACCTGGTTAACAAGGGTGAGGCTGTCGGTGTTATCGCCGCCCAGTCCATCGGTGAACCGGGTACCCAGCTGACGATGCGTACTTTCCACATCGGTGGTGCTGCATCTCGTGCCGCTGCTGAAAGCAGCATCCAGGTCAAGAACACTGGTACCATCAAGCTGCAGAACGCCAAGTTCGTTCACAACAGCGATGACAAACTGGTTATCACCTCACGTTCTACCGAACTGACCATCATGGACGACATGGGCCGTACCAAGGAAAGCCACAAGCTGCCTTACGGTTCCGTGCTGGAAGTGAAGGACGGCCAGGCCGTGAGTGCTGGCGAGACCGTTGCCAACTGGGATCCGCACACCCACCCGATCATCACCGAAGTGGCAGGTCGCCTGCAGTTCGAACACATGATCGATGGCGTGACCATCACTCGTCAGACCGACGAGCTGACCGGTCTCTCTTCTATCGTTGTTCTGGACGTCAACGAGCGTCCGAGCGCCGGTAAAGAGATGCGTCCGACCGTTAAACTGGTCGACCTGAACGGCAAAGACGTGATGATCCCGGGTACCGATGTAGCTGCCCAGTACTTCCTGCCGGGCAAGGCGATCGTGAACCTGGAAGATGGTGCCAACGTGGGCGTGGGTGACGCGGTAGCGCGTATCCCGCAAGAGTCCGGCGGTACCAAGGACATCACCGGTGGTCTGCCGCGCGTTGCGGATCTGTTCGAAGCACGTCAACCGAAGGAACCGGCAATTCTGGCCGAGATCTCCGGTACCATCTCCTTCGGGAAAGAGACCAAGGGCAAACGCCGTCTGGTCATCACCCCGACCGATGGTGGCAACGTCTACGAAGAGATGATTCCGAAGTGGCGTAACCTGAACGTGTTCGAAGGTGAAAAAGTTGAGAAGGGTGAAGTGCTGGCGGACGGTCCTGAGTCTGCTCACGACATCCTGCGTCTGCGCGGTATCAGCCCGGTCGCCAACTACATCGCCAACGAAGTGCAGGACGTATACCGTCTGCAAGGCGTTAAGATCAACGACAAGCACATCGAAGTCATCGTTCGTCAGATGCTGCGCAAGTGCGAGATCCTGAGCGCTGGCGATACCGATCTGATCGAAGGCGAACAGGTTGAAGTGGCTCGTGTGAAGATTGCCAACCGTAAGCTGGTTGCCGAGGGCAAGACCCCTGCGACCTACCGTCATGTTCTGATGGGTATTACCAAGGCATCTCTGAGCACCGAGTCCTTCATCTCCGCGGCTTCCTTCCAGGAAACTACTCGCGTTCTGACCGAAGCCGCCGTTGGTGGTAAGCGTGATGAACTGCGTGGTCTGAAAGAGAACGTCATCGTGGGTCGTCTGATCCCGGCTGGTACCGGCTTTGCCTACCACCATAGCCGGATCAACCAGCGTGCTGCCGCAGCTCGTGCTGTTGGTACCCCGCAGGTGACCGCTGATGAAGCGGAGCAGAACCTGGCGGATCTGCTGAACGCAGCCGGTAGCTTCGACGAAGAGTAACTCGTCATCCGTGATTAAAAAGGGCTCCTTCAAGGAGCCCTTTTTGTTGGCCAATTCCTCGGCAAAGGTAGACGCAGCGCGGGTTTCAGGATGATCCAGAGCAAAGTTGTAGAGTAAAAAATCAAAAAAAGTTGACTTTACTCCCCTGCAATTTAAAACTCGGGAAAGTTGAATGGTTATTACAGGGGTAGAACATGACTGTCGGTATCGAGGAAGCCATGCTTCCCGAAGAACAGCTGATCAGCCGCACTTTTACAGATGAAGACAGGGAATTGTTGCGCTCATACGATGGGCTCATCGATGGCTTGGCCGAGCTGTTCGGCAAGCATTGTGAAGTGGTACTCCACTCCCTGGAAAATCTGCACGAGTCGGTGATCAAGATCGCCAACGGCTTCAATACCGGACGCACCCTCGGGGCGCCCATCACCGATCTCGCCCTGCGCATGCTCAAGGATATCGAGAGCACAGGCCAGGATTACACCCAGAGCTATTTCGCTCGCAGCCGTACCGGCGCGCTGATGAAGTCGAGCACCATCGCCATTCGCAACAGCGAGCGGCAAGTAGTGGGGCTTATTTGCATCAACCTGCACATCAATGCGCCTTTCCACGAGTTCGTGGCCGAATTTTTCCCGACGCCCCAGCAGGCGGCGCGTCAGTCACCAGAGACCTTCGCCAATAGCGTGGAAGAGCTGGTTGCACAGACGGTGGATAACACCATCGACGAGATCAACCGCGATCCCACCGTGGCCAACAATGCCAAGAACCGCTTCATCGTGACCCAGCTGTTCGAGAAGGGCATTTTCGACATCAAGGATTCGATCAATCTGGTGGCGGACAAACTCAATATTTCAAAACATACCGTTTATCTTTACATCCGACAGCGCAAGCAGGGTGAAGACGAGAACGAGTAACTCATTCCAGAAGGGGATAGATGAATGGCTAAAGAAGTGATTGCAACCGACAAGGCGCCTGCCGCGATTGGTCCGTATGTTCAGGCTACCAAGGTTGGCGAGATGATCTTCACCTCCGGGCAGATCCCGCTCGATCCTGCCACCATGGAAATCGTGGCTGGCGGCATTGAAGAGCAGGCCGAGCGGGTGATGAAGAATCTGGTTGCCGTGTTGCACGCTGCGGGTGCCGATGCCAGCAAAGTGGTCAAAACTACCTGCTTCCTGAGTGACATGAACAACTTCGTTGCCTTCAATCAGGTCTATGCCCGTTACTTTGGCGATGCGGCGCCAGCTCGCTCCTGCGTAGAGGTGGCCCGTCTGCCGAAAGATGTGCTGGTCGAGGTCGAGGCGATTGCCCATCTCTGATCAACAGATCGAATCAAGCCCCTCCTGGCAGGGGCTTTTTTGATTTTGGCGTAAAATGGACCGGGTCAGCACAGGAGTCCTGCTATGAGTCTGAGTTTTGCCATCCTGGTCACGGGGCCTGCCTATGGCACCCAATCGGCCAGCACAGCCTATCGTTTTGCCCGCACACTGTTGGCACAGGGGCATACCTTGTCCCACCTGTTCTTCTATCAGGACGGGGTCTGCAACGGCAACGGTCTGCATCTGCCAGCATCCGATGAGACTGACCTGGTGCGTCTGTGGCGAGAGCTGGCAGAAGAGCAGGGGATCCGTATCGACGTCTGCGTCGCCGCCGCCATGCGACGCGGTGTGCTCGATGAGCAGGAGGCCAAGGGGGCAGGGCAGGCACACTTCAATCTGCAAGCGCCATTTTGCCTGAGCGGTCTGGGCCAGTTGGCCGAGGCTGCGCTCACCGCCGATCGACTGGTTCAGTTCTAGGGGGAGTCATGAGCAAGAAAATCGCCTTTATATGCAGTCGTGGTCCCCATGGCCATGCCGCTGGCCGGGAAGGACTGGATGCCTTGTTGGCCACCTCGGCCATGACCGATGAGCTGGCCCTCTTCCTGATTGGGGACGGCGTGCTGCAGCTGCTCAAGGAACAGCAGCCTGCCGCCATTTTGCAGCGCCACTACGCGCCCACCTTCAAGATGCTGGAACTCTACGACATCGAAGAGGTCTATGTTTGTGCTGACTCGCTGGCAGAACGTGGCGTGACAGTGGATGATCTGCTGATCCCCGTCGAGAGTCTGCCGCGCCAGGAAATGGCTCGGCGCTGGGCACAGTGTTCGACTCACATCAGCTTTTGAGGTCTCCATGTTGCATCTGATATTGAACTCTCCCTTTCAGAGTCAGGCTCTGGCAGAGGCGCTCTCATACCTTCAGCCCGAGGATGAGCTGGTACTGATGCAGGATGCCGTGATTGCGGCATCGGCTCCCCAGTGGATCGCGCGGCTGGCGGGTATCCCGCTTTATGTGATGCAGGAAGATCTGCAAGCTCGCGGTTTGCAGCATCGGGTGGGCAATGTGCTCGATATGGCGGGTCTGGTGGCACTGATTGCGCAAAAAGGTTCCCCGCGCACCTGGGGTGGCTGATAAGCACATTTCCAAGAAAATTCAAGGAGATGTCGTGAAATCAAACGGATCCGAATTGCCCTTTTGTGACGCAAATTGTATAAATCTTGACTCCCCAGACAACAGGGCATAAAATTTCGCGTCCCCGTATCTGCGGGGAGGATTTTCCACACGTTTATGAAGTCATTATCAGGAGCCTTTTGATGGCAACTATTAACCAGTTGGTTCGCAAGCCACGCATCAAGCTCGTTGTGAAAAGCAACGTGCCGGCGCTGGAAGCGTGCCCTCAGAAGCGTGGCGTATGCACTCGTGTATATACCACCACCCCGAAGAAGCCTAACTCTGCACTGCGTAAAGTGTGCCGTGTACGTCTGACCAACGGCTTCGAAGTCACCTCCTACATCGGCGGTGAAGGTCACAACCTGCAAGAGCACTCTGTTGTTCTGATCCGTGGCGGTCGTGTAAAAGACTTGCCAGGTGTTCGTTATCACACCGTTCGTGGTGCGTTGGACTGTGCTGGTGTTAAAGACCGTAAGCAGGCTCGCTCCAAGTATGGCGTGAAGCGTCCTAAAGCTTAATGGTTCTCCGTTAAGTAAGGCCAAACGTTAATTCGTTTCTAGTTAGATAGCTTTCTAGTTTTGGGTAATCCCTGAAGTTACGGAGAATTTGAAATGCCAAGACGTCGTGTTGTTGGTCAGCGTAAAATCCTGCCAGATCCCAAGTTCGGATCAGAGCTGCTGGCTAAATTTGTCAACGTAGTAATGGTTGACGGTAAGAAATCTGTTGCAGAAGCCATTGTTTATGGCGCCCTGGACATCATTGCCACCAAATCTGGCAAAGAGCACCTGGCCGTATTCGAAGAAGCTCTGGATAACATTCGTCCGGCGGTCGAGGTTAAATCTCGTCGCGTCGGTGGTGCAACCTATCAGGTGCCGGTAGAAGTTCGTCCGGTACGTCGCAATGCCCTGGCAATGCGCTGGTTGGTTGATGCCGCTCGTAAACGTGGTGAAAAATCAATGGCTCAGCGTCTGGCTGGCGAGCTGCTGGATGCCGCTGACAATAAGGGTTCGTCTGTCAAGAAACGTGAAGACGTTCACCGTATGGCTGAAGCGAACAAAGCCTTCGCTCACTTCCGCTGGTAATCCGCTTGCGCAGGGTCTTTTGACTCTGCGCACCTTTAATTATCTAGGGACAAGCGCCTTAGTAAGAGGATGACAATGGCTCGTACAACCCCCATTGAGCGTTATCGTAACATCGGTATCTCCGCTCACATTGACGCCGGTAAGACTACTACTACCGAGCGCGTACTGTTTTACACCGGTGTAAGTCACAAGATCGGTGAAGTTCACGATGGCGCAGCCACCATGGACTGGATGGAACAGGAACAAGAGCGTGGTATCACCATCACCTCCGCCGCGACCACCGCTTTCTGGTCCGGTATGGGTAAACAGTTCCAACCGCACCGTATCAACATCATCGATACCCCGGGCCACGTTGACTTTACTATCGAAGTAGAGCGTTCAATGCGTGTTCTGGACGGTGCCGTGATGGTGTACTGTGCCGTAGGTGGCGTACAGCCACAGTCTGAAACCGTATGGCGTCAGGCTAACAAGTACAAGGTTCCCCGTATCGCGTTCGTCAACAAGATGGACCGTACCGGCGCCAACTTCCTGCGCTGCGTTGAGCACATCAAGACCCGTCTGAAAGGTACTCCGGTTCCCCTTCAGCTGAACATCGGCTCTGAAGAGAACTTCAAGGGCGTTGTTGACCTGGTCAAGATGAAGGCCATCAACTGGAATGAAGCTGATCAGGGCGTATCCTTCGATTACGAAGACGTCCCGGCCGAGTTGCTGGAACAGGCGCAAGAAATGCGCATGAATCTGGTTGAAGCCGCTGCTGAAGCGTCTGAAGACCTGATGGAAAAATACCTGGGCGGCGAAGAGCTGACCGAGGAAGAGATCAAAGGTGCTCTGCGTCAGCGCGTGCTGAACAACGAAATCATCCTGGTAACCTGTGGCTCCGCGTTCAAGAACAAGGGCGTACAGGCAATGCTGGATGCCGTGATCGAGTACCTGCCGGCTCCGACCGACGTTGCTGCTATCGACGGCCTGAAAATGGACGGCGAGACCAAAGACGAGCGTCATGCTTCTGATGACGAGCCGTTCTCTGCTCTGGCGTTCAAGATCGCTACCGACCCGTTCGTTGGTAACCTGACCTTCTTCCGTGTCTACTCTGGCGTGATCAACTCCGGTGACACCGTGCTGAACTCCGTCAAGGACAAGCGCGAGCGTTTTGGCCGTATCGTTCAGATGCATGCCAACAAGCGTGAAGAGATCAAAGAAGTACGCGCTGGTGACATCGCTGCTGCTATCGGTCTGAAAGACGTGACCACTGGTGACACCCTGTGTGACCCGAATGCACCGATCATCCTCGAGCGTATGGAATTCCCGGAGCCGGTAATTTCTATCGCGGTTGAGCCGAAAACCAAGGCTGACCAGGAGAAGATGGGTCTGGCACTGGGCCGTCTGGCTCAGGAAGATCCGTCCTTCCGCGTATGGACTGACGAAGAGTCAGGTCAAACCATCATCGCTGGTATGGGTGAGCTGCACCTGGACATCATCGTTGACCGTATGCGTCGCGAGTTCAAGGTTGAAGCCAACGTAGGTAAGCCGCAGGTTGCCTACCGTGAAACCATCCGTACCACCGTTAAAGACATCGAAGGCAAGCATGCCAAGCAGTCTGGTGGTCGCGGTCAGTACGGTCATGTTGTTATCGACATGTACCCGCTGGAAGAAGGCAAAGCCTACGAATTCGTCAACGACATCAAAGGTGGTGTCATTCCTGGTGAATTCATCCCGGGTGTTGATAAAGGTATCCGTGAGCAGCTCAAATCTGGTCCGCTGGCTGGTTATCCGGTTATGGATCTGGGTGTGCGTCTGCACTTCGGTTCTTACCACGATGTCGACTCTTCCGAACTGGCGTTCAAAATCGCTGCTTCCATGGCCTTTAAGGCTGGCTTCATGAAAGCCAACCCGGTTCTGCTCGAACCGATCATGAAAGTAGAAGTTGAAACTCCGGAAGATTACATGGGCGACGTTATCGGTGACCTGAACCGTCGTCGTGGCCTGATCGAAGGTATGGAAGATGGCCCGTCCGGCAAGATCGTACGTGCTCTGGTGCCGCTGGCCGAAATGTTCGGTTATGCAACTGCACTGCGTTCCGCGACCCAGGGTCGTGCTTCCTACGCCATGGAATTCGCCAAGTATCACGATGCACCGACCAACGTTGCACAAGCCGTGATCGAAGAGCGCAAATCCAAGTAATTTAAGATTCCCCGCCTACGACGGTAGGCGGGTTTAACCTAGAAGGACTACGTCGTGTCTAAAGAAAAATTTGAGCGTAATAAACCGCACGTAAACGTCGGCACCATCGGCCACGTTGACCACGGTAAAACCACCCTGACTGCAGCTATCACCAACGTGCTGGCCAAGCACTTCGGTGGTAAAGCTTTCGCCTTCGACCAGATCGACAAGGCACCGGAAGAGCGTGAGCGTGGTATCACCATCAACACCTCCCACGTAGAATACGACACCGCTACCCGTCACTACGCCCACGTAGATTGCCCGGGTCACGCCGACTACGTTAAAAACATGATCACCGGTGCTGCCCAGATGGACGGCGCGATCCTGGTAGTAGCAGCGACTGACGGCCCGATGCCGCAGACTCGTGAGCACATCCTGCTGGGTCGTCAGGTTGGTATCCCGTACATGATCGTGTTCATGAACAAGTGTGACATGGTTGATGACGAAGAGCTGCTCGAACTGGTTGAAATGGAAGTTCGTGAACTGCTGACCGAGTACGACTTCCCGGGTGATGACCTGCCGGTAGTTCGTGGTTCCGCACTGAAAGCGCTGGAAGGCGACGCTCAGTGGGAAGAGAAGATCATCGAGCTGGCTGGCCACCTGGATACCTACATCCCGGAGCCGGAGCGCGCGATTGACCAGCCGTTCCTGATGCCTATCGAAGACGTATTCTCTATCGCTGGCCGTGGTACCGTAGTTACCGGTCGTGTAGAGCGCGGTATCGTTAAAGTAGGTGAGACCGTAGAAATCGTTGGTATCAAAGATACCGTTTCTACCACCTGTACCGGTGTTGAAATGTTCCGTAAGCTGCTGGACGAAGGTCGTGCAGGCGAGAACATCGGCGCGCTGCTGCGTGGTGTTAAGCGTGAAGACGTAGAGCGTGGTCAGGTACTGGCCAAGCCGGGTTCTATCAAGCCGCACACCAAGTTCGAATCTGAAGTGTACGTACTGTCCAAAGAAGAAGGCGGTCGTCATACCCCGTTCTTCAAAGGCTACCGTCCGCAGTTCTACTTCCGTACTACCGACGTGACCGGTACCATCGAACTGCCGGAAGGCGTAGAGATGGTAATGCCGGGCGACAACATCAAAATGGTTGTTACCCTGATTGCTCCGATCGCAATGGACGACGGCCTGCGTTTCGCTATCCGTGAAGGTGGCCGTACCGTAGGTGCTGGTGTTGTAGCTAGCGTAATCGCCTAATCGATTCGTTATATACAAACATGAAAAGGGGTGGCTTCGGCCACCCCTTTTATTTTTGGGGCTATTTATGGCCTGTGAGATACTGGGCAAAACCATTGATAGAGGTAGTTTCCGTGAGCAACCCCGCCATTTTTCTGGATCGTGACGGTGTCATCAATGAAGACACTGGCTATGTCAGCCAGGTCGATGATTTCCATTTTCTGCCCGGAGTCATAGACGCCCTGCAGCTCCTCAAAAAGAAAGGCTATCTGCTGGTCGTCGTCACTAACCAGTCCGGAATCGCCCGCGGCTACTTCAGTGAAGATGACTTCATGAATCTGACTGAATGGATGGATTGGTCACTGGCTGATCGGGATGTGGATCTCGATGGCATCTACTTCTGCCCCCATCATCCGGATCACGGCGCCCCCTGTGATTGCCGCAAACCGGAGCCAGGCATGCTGCTGTTGGCGCAACAGGAACTGGGGATCGACATGAGTCGTTCCTATATGGTGGGTGACAAGCCCTCTGATCTGAAAGCTGCCATCAATGCCGGGGTTGGTCACAAGATTATGGTCAGAACCGGCAAGCCGGTGACCGAAACGGGTAGTGGGCTGGCCGACGCTCTCTATGACAATCTGCACGATTTTGCCGTTGCGGTACCTGCGGTGAGCTGATTTCGCCGGTTTAATATGCCAGTTGGTGGCTTTGTGAGCGAACGAACAGCGAAAGCCATCTTTTTGCAATTATCTGCTTGCCAGAAAGAATCTGTTCCCTATAATGCGCCTCCATCGACAGGGCAAGCGGCAACGCAAACAACCTCGTCGGTAA
>NZ_JANFNV010000019.1:0-81942 GCF_024436075.1 Aeromonas sp. JL9
TCCACCTTGCGTTACTGACGCTGGCTTGCGCCGTGATCTGCTCGCGCTTCGCTGAGAGGTTTTGTTAGCGGCTCTTAATGCTGATCATGGACATACAGCACCACTTGCCTGGCTATGGGCACGTCCAGCAGGCATAACTTCAATCTGAACGCCCTTTTCGCCGCTGACACAGAGTGAAAAGATGACCTCGCTATCAGACGTAATGGTGCCATCAGGGGTGAAGCGAAGCGCCTGTGCATCTGCAGAAATGGCCAGTTCTGCAGGAAACTCGGGACTTGCCGTCAGAGTTGTTTCGCTGCCATTGAGCTTCTGATCGCTATTAGTATCGATAAAAGCGATCTGCCGGGTCGCTCCATTTTGATTGGCAGTAACGCACTCTTCTACAGAATTATTGATAGTGGTCAGGCAGAGAGTAACCGTTTGCTGGTTAGAGATAGCCTGTTGTCTGGCATAGTTTAAGTGGTTGAGAAGGCTTTTTTCCTGGGTCGCCAAATTATTGCTGCCAAGCAGGTTAGAGAGGGAAGGAATACCAATCCCCAACAGAATGACGCCCAGCGCAATGGCTATCATCAACTCCATCAGGGTAAATCCGGCGTTTTTCATATCTGCGAAGGCCTGTCGTTCCGTGACTATCTACAGCTTATCCTTCCCGCTGGTTGCTGTCACACGGTTACGCCTGTCTTGAACTGGCAGATTGCCCCCCTTTTCTTTATCATTCCCCATCATTTTCGAATACAAGATGCATCGCCATGGCAAAAGCCCTCTCTCTGATGCTTGCCCAGTTGAATCTGACGGTAGGCGCCATCGAAGATAACACTGACAAAGTGCTCGCTGCGGCAGCTCAGGCCGAGCAGCAAGGTGCCGATCTGCTGGTCTGCTCCGAGCTGGCCCTGACCGGCTATCCACCGGAAGATCTGCTGCTGCGCGCCGATCTGATGATCCGGGTCGAAGCCGCGTTGGCTCGTGTTGCCGAATGGCAGGGCAACTGTGCCATTTTGGTGGGGCACCCTTGGCGTGAAGGAGAGGCGCTCTACAACGCAGCCTCCCTCTATGAGCACGGCAAGCTGATTGCCCGTTACTTCAAGCAGGACTTGCCCAACTACGGGGTATTCGACGAGAAGCGCTACTTCACCGCCGCGACCGAAACTTGTGTGGTGCCGTTCCGTGGTCACAATCTGGGGCTGCTCATCTGTGAAGATCTGTGGCAGCCGGGCCCGGCGCTGGCCGCCAAGGCGGCGGGTGCCGAGCTGCTGCTCACCATCAATGCGTCGCCCTACGATCAGGAGAAACCCTGGATCCGCCGCGAGCTGATGGCCGAGCGCTGCGATCAGACCGGTCTGCCGCTGGTTTACCTCAATCAGGTATGCGGTCAGGATGAGCTGATTTTCGACGGCTGCTCCAAGGTGTTCAACAGCCAGGGCAAGTTGACCCACAAACTGGCCCCGTTTGCCGAAGAGCTGGCGCTGGTACGTTTTGCCGATGGCCAGCCGGTGAAAGAACGGGAGCCCGCTGCGCCGCTGGAACCCTTGGCCGAGACCTATCAGGCGCTGGTGTTGGCAGTGCGCGACTACGTTACCAAGAACGGCTTCCACGGTGCTGTGCTGGGTCTATCCGGTGGTATCGACTCTGCGCTGACGCTGGCCATTGCGGCCGATGCCATCGGTGCCGACAAGGTGCAGGCGGTGATGATGCCGTTTCGTTACACAGCACAGATGAGTGTGGAAGATGCCAAGGAGCAGGCCGAGCGGATGGGGGTTGAGTTCAACATCATCTCCATCGAGCCGATGTTCGAAGGCTTTATGGCCCAGCTGGCGCCCTTGTTTGAAGGAACCGCCCGCGATACTACCGAAGAGAACCTGCAGGCTCGCTGCCGTGGTGTGCTGCTGATGGCGCTCTCCAACAAGCGTCGTCGCATCGTGCTGACCACCGGCAACAAGAGTGAGATGGCGGTGGGTTATGCCACCCTGTACGGTGACATGGCGGGCGGTTTCGACGTGCTGAAAGATGTGCCCAAGACGCTGGTCTTCAAGCTGTGCGAATATCGCAACTCGGTTGACTATGTGATCCCGCAGCGGGTTATCGACCGTCCTCCTTCAGCGGAACTGGCGCCGGATCAGGTGGATCAGGACAGCCTGCCCCCGTATGACATCCTTGATGCCATCCTCAAGCGTTACGTGGAAGAGGATGCCTCGGTCGCCGACATGGTGGCAGAAGGGTTCGAGGAAGCGGTGGTGCGCAAGGTGATCCGCTTGGTGGATCTCAACGAATACAAGCGCCGTCAGGCGGCGGTCGGGCCCCGCATTACGGCTCGCAACTTTGGTAAGGATCGCCGTTACCCCATTACATCCGGGTTCGGCAAACAGAACTGGTAAGGAGTCACCATGAAGAAGATTGAAGCCATCATCAAACCGTTCAAGCTGGACGATGTGCGCGAGGCCCTGGCCGAGATCGGCATCAACGGCATGACCGTATCCGAAGTCAAAGGCTTCGGCCGCCAGAAGGGCCATACCGAGCTCTATCGCGGCGCCGAATATATGGTCGACTTCCTGCCGAAAGTGAAGGTGGAGCTGGTGGTGCAGGACGAGGATCTCGATGCCTGCCTGGAAGCGATCCAGAACACCGCCCGTACCGGCAAGATTGGTGATGGCAAGATCTTCGTCTGCGAGGTGGAGCGTGTCATTCGTATCCGTACCGGCGAAGAGAACGAAGACGCGATCTGACCTTGGCTATCTTTTTACCTGACCAGAGGCGTGAAGTGTGGCCTCATTTGATGGGGTGGTTGCGCTTCGTGGTGGTCGCCAGCCTGTTGGCGGGCCTTACTGCTTGCAGTACCCGTCCACCGGCCCAGCCGGAGAATCTGTGCCAGATCTTTCGCGAGAAGCCTGACTGGCACAAGGCCGCGCTCAAGATGAACGAGAAGTGGGGGACGCCGATCCATGTGGTGATGGCCATGATGTATCAGGAGTCCTCGTACGTACATGATGCTCAGCCACCGATGCAGTATTTCCTCTTCATCCCGACCGGGCGGGCCAGTTCGGCTTATGGTTATGCTCAGGTCAAAGATGAAACCTGGGCGGATTACCAGCGGGAAACCGGCAACAGCTGGAGTGACCGCGATGATTTTGCCGACGCCATCGATTTTATGGGTTGGTACACTAACAAAGCCCAGCGGCTCAATGGCACCTCCAAGTGGGATGCCTATGGCCAGTACCTCAACTATCACGAAGGGTGGGGTGGCTACCGGCGTGGCAGCTATCGCAGCAAGGGGTGGTTGATGAAGACCTCTCGCAAAGTGGAAGCTCGCGCCCAGCGCTACGGCGCCCAGTACCGTCAATGCAAGGATCAGCTCTCCCGTGGGGGCTGGTTCTGGTAACCAAATCAGGAGTCAGAAATGCCGTTATTGGACAGTTTTACCGTTGACCACACCCGTATGGAAGCGCCTGCGGTGCGTGTGGCCAAGACCATGCAGACCCCGAACAAGGACACTATTACCGTGTTCGACCTGCGTTTCTGTGTGCCTAACCAGGAGATCCTCTCCGAGCGCGGTATCCATACGCTGGAGCACCTGTTCGCCGGTTTTATGCGTGACCACCTGAACGGCAACGGCGTGGAGATCATCGACATCTCCCCCATGGGTTGCCGTACCGGCTTCTACATGAGCCTGATCGGCGCGCCGGACGAAGCCCGTGTTGGTGCAGCCTGGCAGGCGGCCATGAGCGACGTGCTCACCGTGCAGGATCAGGCCAAGATCCCCGAGCTGAACGAGTATCAGTGCGGCACCTACAGCATGCACTCGCTGGAAGAGGCGCATGCCATCGCCCGTCATGTGCTGGAGCGCGGTATCGGTGTTAACCACAACGACGAGCTGGCACTGCCGGAAGAAAAACTGAAGAGCCTGTGAGGCGGATGATCTGTTGCTCATCGGATAACCTCTTCAGGGAATGTTAAAAGAGCCGGTCAGCCATGCTGACCGGCTCTTTTTTATTCCGCCCGATCGCGGTTATGGGGATGACTTGCTCCCCTTGCCGACTCTGATTAGGATGGTTTTTGACCTGAACCTGATGGAGGCGGTGTGACGATGAAGGGGATATTGCTGCGTTGGCTGGCCCGTTATGACGCGTGGTGCGAGGAGTGGGGGCTCACTCAGGAGAACCGGCGCTGCTGCACGCCGGTTCGTTATGATGATGATTCAAGCAAAGAGCGAGCTTGCGCAGAAGAGGCTGAGCTCAATCAAAATTGCGGGTCACGGCACCGGTAACGCTGTTGTACTCGAAGCCGAGGCCATTTCGATAATCCGAGCTGGTCTGGAAGCGACCAATTGAGTCGCGCAGGATATAGCGGCAGTTGTTGTGATTTATATTGGGCTCATCTTCGTCTGCATAGCCTGTCGTAATTATGGTGGATAGGTAATCAACACCGTCTGGAATAACAACGTCAGTAGGGTCTATGCGGGCAGCGGTTTGGCCGCCATCAAGCAGATCGGTCAAGAGCAGTTTACAGTCTGACGGGTTGCTAACCGATATATGGTTACCAGAGCCAGGCTGATAAGGGGTGTCTACCGGTTTGTTGTAATCTTCTTCGGAACCCACCGGCCAACCATAGCGATTGATATCCAATTTGCCTTTACCAAAGCTGCTCAGATTGTAGAGCGCGATTGCTTGTCCCTGCATTTTCACCGCCCACCCAGCATGAGCCAGCTGAACTGCGCTGGCAAAGCTGCCTGCGGTCGCCGAGACCGTGCTTTTCAGGGCATCATCCTTGATATTGATAAAGCGGGGCAGGGCGGTGACGGCCAGGATCCCCAGCACTATGATCACCAACACCAGTTCAATCAGGGTAAAGCCGTTGTTTTTGTTGTTCATCATGTTCAATGACCCATTAAATACCGCAAACAGGTGTGAGTGATATGCAGCTGATAGATACCCATTGCCATCTCGACTTTCCGGTGTTTGACCAGGACAGGGAGGCACTGCTGGCCCGTTGTCGGGCATTGGGGGTGACGGAGTATATCATTCCTGCCATCGCAGAAGATAACTGGACTCGTGCGATGGCACTGGCAGATCAGCATGACGGCCTCTTTTATGGTCTGGGCGTTCATCCCTGGTATGCCGGTGAACAGCATGAGGGGGTGATGGAACGGTTGCGAGCGTTGGTGATGAGCCAACCTGCCGGGCTGGTGGCCATAGGCGAGTGTGGGCTGGACCTGCGCTCTCACGTGCCGCAGGAGGGGCAGCTTGCGCTGTTTGAGGCTCAGATCCGGCTGGCTGCCGATGTCGGGCTTCCCATGATGATCCACTCGGTGCGTGCCAATGACACTGTGGCCAAGCTGTTGCGCCGCTTCAAGCCGCCTCGTGGCGGGGTGATCCATGCTTTCAGCGGTTCGTTGCAGCAGGCGGAGGCCTTCTGGCAACTGGGCTTTCGACTCGGGGTGGGCGGGGTGATCAGTTTTGAACGGGCGAACAAGACGCGAGAGGTATTTCGGGCTATGCCGCTCGAGGCTCTGGTGCTGGAAACCGATTCGCCCGATATGCCCTTACAAGGTGAGCAAGGCACCCGGAATACCCCGGAAGCGCTGCCGAAAATAGCGGAAATATTGATGACATTGCGGGATGAACCATCGGCAGATGTTGCCAAGGTGTTATTTGAAACTGCCCGGCATATTTTCCATCACGACCAATGGCTGTGAAACAATTTCGCAACACCTGATTTAGTTGTCAGGAAAAAAAATGAGCGTAAAAATCGTTTGCTGTCTAATTTTGTGACACTTGGACATTTTGATAACGATAAAATGTGACCAACATTCTATTTTATCGGACTTTAATTAGTATAATGCGCTCCCCTTGATTAGTTGGGTTTAATAACAACTCACTAACAAGCCAGGTGCTACTAGAGGAAGATAATAATGAATTTGTTCATGGGTCTGGTAGGGATGGCGACGCTCGTCCTTATCGCGGTGCTGTTCTCCAGCAATCGCAAGGCAATCAACGTCCGTACCGTTGTCGGTGCGTTCGCAATTCAAGCCGGTCTGGGGGCGTTTGTTCTCTATGTTCCGGTTGGTCGCGATATCCTGGTCGGCGTGTCCGACGCGGTATCCAGCGTGATCAGCTACGGCCAGAACGGGATCGACTTCCTGTTTGGCGGTCTGGTCAGCAACAAGATGTTTGAAGTGTTCGGTGGCGGCGGCTTTGTCTTTGCCTTCCGTGTTCTGCCGGTCATCATCTTCTTCTCTTCCCTGATTGCAGTGCTCTATTACCTGGGCATCATGCAGATGGTCATCAAGTTGCTGGGCGGCGGTCTGCAGAAAGTACTGGGTACTTCCCGCACCGAATCCCTGTCTGCAACTGCCAACATCTTCGTCGGTCAGACCGAAGCGCCGCTGGTGGTTCGTCCCTACATCGCCAAGATGACTGACTCCGAGCTGTTCGCCGTCATGTGTGGTGGTCTGGCTTCCGTTGCCGGTTCCGTACTGGCCGGTTACGCCTCCATGGGCGTGAAGATGGAGTACCTGATTGCTGCCTCCTTCATGGCTGCACCGGGTGGTCTGCTGTTCGCCAAGCTGCTGGTTCCCGAGACCGAGACCCCGAACTACGACGAAAGCTCTGCCGATGCCGAGCTGGATGACAAGCCTGCCAACGTCATTGACGCTGCTGCTGCTGGCGCCTCTGCCGGTATGCAACTGGCCCTGAACGTCGGCGCCATGCTGCTGGCCTTCATCGGTCTGATTGCCATGATCAACGGCATCTTCTCCGGTGTGGGTGGCTGGTTCGGTTATCCGCAACTCTCTCTGGAACTGCTGCTGGGCTGGATCTTCTCCCCGCTGGCCTTCCTGATCGGTGTGCCTTGGAATGAAGCAGTGGTTGCTGGTTCCTTCATCGGTCAGAAGCTGGTAGTGAACGAGTTCGTGGCTTACCTGAACTTCGCTCCGTACCTGAAAGACGAAGTGCTGATCAACGGTGTGGCCATGTCCGATCACACCAAGGCTATCATCTCCTTCGCGCTGTGTGGTTTTGCCAACCTCTCCTCTGTTGCCATCCTGCTGGGTGGTCTGGGGTCCATGGCGCCGAACCGCCGCGGCACCATTGCACGCTTTGGTCTGAAAGCCGTACTGGCTGGCTCTCTGTCCAACCTGATGTCTGCCACTATCGCAGGCTTCTTCCTGGCACTGTCCGGCATGTAATCGCCGCCTGACTGACAGGGTATAAACACGAACGCCACGGCATCTGCCGTGGCGTTCGCGTATGGAGCGGTGACAACCGTTTTCCTATCTAAACTAATAATAAAATGAGTCAAATCGGAGGTTATATGAATGAAGTGCTACTGGCGATGGTGGCCGGCTTTATAGTTGGTTTGTTGTTTTCTTTCCTCAAATTGCCGATCCCTGCGCCTCCCGTTTTGTCCGGGGTAATGGGGATCGTCGGGGTCTATCTGGGGGGATTGGCCTACTCCTGGATCCTGACTCGTTTCTTTTCGTAAGGCTTTTTTAGACCTGGATTTGCCAGATGTGAGGTACCTCTGAAATTGGCAAATCCGGCTTGCAAACAGGGGGTATCTCGGCTGAAATAGGCGTTGCCAGCAGGGTGCTGGCAATGACTAATACTCGATGAAATCGGGTGTTGGCGGTCAAATGGAATTGATTGGGAAGTCGGGTCAGATGTTGTCGGCCTTTCTCAAGTCTTCATGGAACCAAGTCCGCACTTTTGTAAGAAAGTGACAGGGCTCTTGCCTTATTTACAGTCGCAGTGCCTGCAGGGTGTTTTGAATAGCATCCCGATAGTGCCGGTGCCTTCGCACTGTAATTCCATTCCCGTATAGCTGGGGATTACTGCCTGTGCATCCATCGCTGGATGCTATGGTGGTGCCCGGTTATCTGGATTAAATCGAGACTTTGGAGAACAGAATGACTGATCTGAAAGTGGCCGCTCAGCGCGCCCTGAACCTGATGGACCTGACCACCCTGAACGATGACGACACCGATCAGAAGGTGATCGACCTGTGCCATAAGGCCAAGTCACCGGCTGGCCTGACTGCCGCCGTCTGCATCTATCCCCGTTTTATTCCTATCGCTCGCAAGACCCTGCGTGAGATCGGCGCTGCCGACGTACGCATTGCGACCGTGACCAACTTCCCCCACGGCAACGACGACATCGAGATCGCCGTGGCCGAGACCCGTGCCGCTGTCGCCTACGGTGCTGATGAAGTGGACGTGGTGTTCCCGTACCGCGCCTTCATGGCCGGTAATGAACAGATTGGTTTTGATCTGGTCAAAGCCTGTAAAGAGGCCTGCGGTGCCAACGTGCTGCTGAAAGTGATCATCGAAACCGGCGAGCTGAAAGAAGAGGCGCTGATCCGTCGCGCTTCCGAGATCTGTATCGATGCCGGTGCCGACTTCATCAAGACCTCCACCGGCAAGGTGCCGGTCAATGCGACCCTGGAAGCGGCGCGGATCATGATGGAAGTGATCAAGGCCAAGAACCCGAAAGTCGGCTTCAAGCCTGCTGGTGGCGTGAAAGACGCAGCCGTTGCCGGTCAGTATCTGGCCATGGCCGAAGAGATCCTCGGCAACGACTGGGTGTCCGCCCGTACCTTCCGCTTTGGTGCATCCAGCCTGCTGGCCAGCCTGCTGGCCACTCTGGGGCATGGCGACAAGCCAGCCAACACCAGCGGTTACTAATAGGTTGATGAGAGGGCGGACTGCTGTCCGCCCTGTTAGCCCCCATCATGCGGTGTGCGGGCAAGGATTCAGGCTTGTGTAACGCCAGCAATGGCGGAGGGAATGAAAGATGTTTTTGCCTCAAGAAATTATTCGCAAGAAGCGCAACGGTGAAGCGCTCAGTACCCAAGAAATTCAATTCTTCGTTCAGGGCATTACCAACAACACCATCGGCGAGGGGCAGATTGCCGCGCTGGCGATGGCGGTCTACTTCAAAGACATGACCATGGATGAGCGGGTTGCCCTGACCTGCGCCATGCGCGACTCCGGCATGGTGCTGACTTGGGATCACCTCAATCTGGGTGGCCCGATTGTCGACAAACACTCCACCGGCGGGGTGGGTGATGTTGTCTCCCTGATGCTTGGCCCGATGGTCGCTGCCTGCGGCGGTTTCGTGCCGATGATCTCCGGTCGTGGTCTGGGCCACACCGGCGGCACCCTCGACAAGCTGGATGCCATTCCCGGCTACCAGACCTCGGTCGACAACGACCGTTTCCTGAAAGTGGTGAAAGAGGCGGGTGTCGCCATCATCGGCCAGACCGGCGATCTTGCCCCCGCTGACAAGCGTATCTATGCAGTACGTGACATCACCGCCACCGTCGAATCCATCGCCATGATCACCGGCTCCATCCTCTCCAAGAAGCTCGCCTCCGGGCTCGAAGCGCTGGTGATGGATGTGAAAGTGGGCTCCGGCGCCTTTATGCCGACCTTCGAAGCCTCCGAAGAGCTAGCCAAGAGCATTGTGGCCGTGGCCAACGGTGCCGGTTGCCGCACCTCTGCGCTCTTGACCGACATGAACCAGGTGCTGGCCTCCAGCGCCGGTAACGCGGTGGAAGTGCGTGAAGCGGTGCGCTACCTGACCGGTGAATACCGTAACCCGCGCATCCACGAAGTGACCATGGCGCTGTGCGCCGAGATGCTTATCTCTGCAGGCTTGGCCAGCGACGAGCGCGATGCGCGCGGCAAGTTGCAAGCGGTGCTGGATAACGGCAAGGCGGCCGAGATCTTCGGTCGCATGGTGACAGGTCTCGGTGGCCCGGCGGACTTCATGGAGCGTTATGACGCTTACCTGCCCAAGGCAGCCATCGTACGCCCGGTTTTCGCGGCCAACAGCGGTTTCGTGACCGCCATGGATACCCGCGAGCTGGGTCTGGCCGTGGTGGCGATGGGCGGTGGTCGCCGCGCTGCCGGTGACAAACTTGATTATGCGGTCGGTCTGACCGACTTTATCCGCCTGGGTCAAAGTGTTGATGCTGACAAGCCGATCGCGATGATCCACGCTCAGACTGAAGAGCAATATGCTCAGGCTGCCAGCATGGTGCTGGCGGCTGTCCGGATTGGTGGCGAACGGCCGGAGGCACTGCCTGAAGTGTACCGCCGTATCACCCTGGCCGATTTGTAACAAGGGGAAGACCCATGAAACGTACCTTTATTCTGATGATGGACTCTTTCGGTATTGGCGCTGCTGCCGACGCCGACAAGTTCGGAGATGTGGGCGCCAACACCCTTGGCCATATCGCCAAGGCGTGTGCGGCAGGTGAAATTGAAGGCCGTGGCGCCCTCAATCTGCCGAACCTCAACAAGCTGGGTCTGGGCCACGCCTGCGAGCAGGCCTCCGGCTACTTCCCGGAAGGGCTGAAGAAAGATATCGAGGTGGTCGGTGCCTACGGCTTTGCTCAGGAGCTCTCCTCCGGCAAGGATACCCCGTCCGGTCACTGGGAGATCGCCGGTGTGCCCGTACTGTTCGAGTGGGGCTACTTCAAGGATCACCACAACAGCTTCCCTCAGGAGCTGCTGGACGCCATCGTCGAGAAGGCTGGTCTGCCGGGTTATCTCGGCAACTGCCACGCCTCCGGTACCCAGGTGCTGGACGATCTGGGCGAAGAGCACATGAAGACCGGCAAGCCGATCCTCTACACCTCTGCCGACTCCGTGTTCCAGATTGCCTGCCACGAAGAGACCTACGGCCTCGAGAAGCTCTATGAGCTGTGCCACATCGTGCGCGAGTTGCTGGAGCCCTACAACATCGGCCGCGTGATTGCGCGTCCGTTCTTAGGCACTGGCAAGGGTAACTTCAAGCGTACCGGTAACCGTCACGACTACTCAGTGCTGCCGCCGGCGCCGACCGTGCTGGATTATATGAAAGATGCGGGCGGTCAGGTGGTCTCCATCGGTAAGATCGCCGACATCTATGCCCAGCAGGGCATCACCAAGCAGGTGAAAGGGACTGGTCTGACCGAGTTGTGGGATCGCACGCTGGAAGAGGTGAAAGCGGCCGGTGACAACACCATCGTCTTCACCAACTTTGTGGACTTCGACTCCTCCTACGGCCACCGCCGTGATGTTGCCGGTTATGCCGGTGCGCTGGAGTATTTCGATTCCCGCCTGCCGGAGCTGTTTGAGCTGCTGCAAGATGGCGACGTGGTGGTGCTGACTGCCGACCACGGCTGTGACCCGACCTGGGGTGGCACCGACCACACCCGCGAATACATCCCGGTGCTGTTCTTCGGCAAGTCGGTCAAGGCCGGCTCCGTCGGTCGTCGCGAGACCTTTGCCGATATCGGCCAGAGCATCGCGGCGTACCACGGCCTGCCGAAACTGGCATACGGTACCAGCTTCCTGTAATTTACCCGCCCGCCACTTCGGCGGCGGGCAATTTATAAAACAATAAAACTCAACCTAGTGTGAAGGAATCAAGAGAATGGCAACTCCTCATATCAATGCGAAAGATGGCGCCTTTGCTGATACCGTGCTGATGCCGGGCGACCCCCTGCGCGCCAAGTACATCGCTGAAACTTTCCTGGAGAACGTCGAGCAGATCTGCGACGTGCGCAACATGTTCGGTTTCACCGGTACCTACAAGGGCCGTCGTATCTCCGTGATGGGTCACGGCATGGGTATCCCGTCCTGCTCCATCTACGCAAAAGAGCTGATCACCGATTACGGTGTGAAGACCCTGATCCGCGTGGGCTCCTGTGGCGCCGTGCGTGAAGACGTGAAACTGCGTGACGTGGTGATCGGTATGGGTGCCTGCACCGATTCCAAAGTAAACCGTCTGCGCTTCAAGGATCACGACTTCGCTGCCATCGCCGACTTCGACCTGGTTGCCAATGCCGTGCAGGCCGCCAAGAACAAGGGCGTTGCCGTGCGCGTCGGTAACATCTTCTCCGCCGACCTGTTCTACACTCCGGACCCCTCCATGTTCGACGTCATGGAAAAATACGGCATCCTGGGTGTCGAGATGGAAGCCGCCGGTATCTACGGCGTGGCCGCAGAGTACGGTGCCAAGGCACTGACCATCTGCACCGTCTCCGACCATATCCGTACCGGTGAGCAGACCACCTCTGAAGAGCGTCAGCTGACCTTCAACGACATGATCGAGATCGCACTGGATTCCGTCCTGCTGGGCGACAAGTAATTCCCTTGCGAATAAGAAACGGCGGCCTTCTGGCCGCCGTTTTGCATTTCTGAGGCTGGAATCAGAGGTCAAGGGCGAAGCGCCCCTTACCCGCCATTTTGGCCCGATACATAGCGGCATCCGCCCGGTGTAACAGTTCGTCTATGTTGCAGTGTTGACCATGACGACAGATCGCGCCGCCAATGCTGCCAGCAAGCGGCAACTGGTGGCCGGCCACATTCCACGGTTTGGCCATGGCGTCCAGCAGCCGTTGGCAAAGGGCTGGCAGCTCCTGCTCCGGGTAGCGTAAGGCGGGCAATATGATGGTGAACTCGTCGCCTGCGAGACGGGCCACCATGTCGCCGGGACGCACTTCAGCACAGAGCACGCTGGCGAAGCAGTGCAGCAGGGCATCCCCCACATGGTGTCCCAGCTGGTCGTTGATCTCCTTGAAACCATCCAGATCGAGAAACAGCAGGCCGAGCGCCTCCCCGTCATGGTGTACACGCTCCAACTCGCGGGTCAGACGTAGGGTGAACGCTCGTCGGTTGGGCAGGGTGGTGAGCGGGTCGTGGCTGGCGTCATGTTCAAGCTGGCTCTGCAGTGCCTTGAAATGGGTGATATCGGCACCCAAGATATAGACCCCGGGCTCGTCACCGACACTCGGGATCATCGTGATCTTGAGATCGCGTGGGCCGATGGGCAGCTCGAAGCGGTATTCGAAGCTTACCTGCTCCCCCGCCTGTGCCCGGGCCAGATAGGTCATGGCATTGGCGTAGGCGGCTTCACCGATCACATCTCGTGCGCTCATCTCCAGCATGCGTTCTGGATCGAGCCCGAAGTAGCGGCAGTAAGCCTGATTGGCAAACAGGTAGCGCCCCTCTGGCGAGAGCATGCTGATGGTGACCGGCAGGCCATCGGTGATGGCACGTAGCCGGGCTCGGTTTCGCTCGACCTCGGCCATTGCAATGTGCAGTTGCTCGACGGTGGCCGACAGCTCGCGGGTGCGATCCCTCACTTGCATCGCTAGTCCCAACTGCAACTGCATCAACTTATCTTCGGCCACCTTGCGCTCCGTGAGGTCGGCAAACACCGCGATCAGATGTGGTGCAGCAGTGCGGCTTTTACAGAGTGTCACGCTCAGCTGTACCCAGCAGAGGGTACCATCGGCGCGCAACATCCGCTTCTCCAGCAGGTAATGTTGGCGCTGACCATCGAGCAGTTCTTGATACAGCGGCAGTTCCCGTGGCAGATCCTCGGGATGGGTCATGGTCTGCCAAGTGCACCCCAGCATCTCGGGTTCGCGATAACCGAGCAGCTGTTGCAGACCCGTATTGGCTTTAAGCCATACCCCTTCCAGTGAGGAGAGCGCCATGCCCACCGCCGACTGGTTAAAGGTCTGGGTAAAGAGATGCTCCTGATCTTCCAGCACATTGCTGAGGCTGCGCACCTGATGGCGCCGCTCGAGATCGTGCAGGGTGTTCTCCACCAACAGGCCGAAATCATTGAGATCCTGCCATTCTTTCTCGTCAAGCTGACGCGGCTTGTTATCCACCAAGCAGAGGGTGCCGAGCACCACCCCATCCAGTGCCCGTAGGGGGCGCCCTGCATAGAAGACCACGTGGGGTGGTCCGATCACCAGCGGGTTGTCGGCAAAGCGGGGGTCGAGTCGGGCATCGGGCACTTGCATGATGTCGGGCTGCAAAATAGCGTGACCGCAGAAGGAGATATCCCGACCAATCTCGCACAGGGCGATGCCGGTGCGGGCCAGAAACCACTGGCGATCCACATCAGTGAGTGAGACCAGCGTCACGGGCAGATTGAAATGGCGGCTGATGAGGCGGGTCAGGCGATCCAGATGGTCAATGGGGTCGCGATCGAGCAGCCCGAGGACCCGCAGTCGCGCCAATCGACTCTCTTCATCCACGGGCAAAGTGGGGGCAATCATGCAGCTCTCCTACTGGTTATACACTCTCATGAGTATACAAGGTGGCAGGGGGGAGTGGCTCCGGTCTAAGGCTGATCGGCCGGTTTGCTCTTTTTCTTGTGCTTGCGTACCCGCATGTAGTTGCGGCGCACGCCGTAGGAGATGAGCACCCCGGCCAGCAGGGCAACCAGCAGCATCAGGCGCTGTTTCTCCTGCACCACCTTGAGCCGGGTGTCCTTGTCTGCCAGCATCTGCTGCTCTTCCAGGGTGATGCGCAGGAAGCCGATGGTCTGCTCGCCATCCCGGATCTCCTGCACGAACTGGATCCGTCCTTTGCCCTGCTCCGGCAGTGACTTGTTATCGCTGCCTATGGGCAGCAGGCTCTCCAGCGGCACCGCCTGCTCCGATTGGGCGAGGGGAATGCCGCGTCCGTCGTAGAGGGTGGCATCGAGGATCTCCGGCTCGGCTGCCAGATCTCGCGCCAGCCGCTCCAGCTCGCTGCTCTTCTCCTCCTTGATCCAGCGTTTCATGTCTCGGGCGGCATAGGCGACCAGCGCCTGCGCCCGGTTGCGCGCTTCGCTGTGCAGCGAGGCCTGGCTTTCACCCTGCATATGGATAAGCACACCGAGCACCCAGCATCCGAGCAGGATACCGGCACCCAGGCTGAGAACACGTTTGATGGGAAGATGACGCTGCAAGCGCGAGACCTCATGGTAACAAGGAGTGGCGGGATCTTGGCGCTTGCCTGTACAAAAAGCAATACGCTACTCTGGGCCAGCATTGTTAACCCCCTGATCACCAAGGAAGGCGTATCCCTTATGTTGTTGTCCCGGCTCCCCCCTCTGTTATCCGATTGGCCCGCGTTGTTGTCCGGCTCACCCTGTTGGCAGCTCCACGCAGATGCGTTGCAACCGACAGAGACTCCGCTGGCTGGCGGCTGGTTGGTGCTGTTTGGCAAGGGGCTGGGCGCATCCCATCTGGCGTGTCTGTCACCTTTGTTGGCTGCACAGGGGTTGGCGGCCACCCTCTATCCTCCCACCGAGGTGGCGGGCGTGCCATTGTTGCTGCTTGGCTGCGATCGCTTCTCTTCCGAGCTGATGGCCGAGCTCAAGAGCGGTGAGTGGGAAATCGATCTCTGCCATCTGCCCGCCCTGCCGACCCTGAACGAGCCCGGCCTGCTAGTGATGGATATGGATTCCACCGCGATCCGCATTGAGTGTATAGACGAGATTGCCCGACTTGCCGGGGTTGGCGAGCAGGTGGCGGCAGTAACGGCCGCAGCCATGCAGGGCAAGCTGGAGTTTTCCGACAGCCTGCGCAATCGGGTGGCCCTGCTGGCAGGGGCGCCGGTCACCATTCTCGACGAGGTGGCGGCATGGATGCCCTGGATGCCGGGCTTGCAGCTGATGGTCGATATCCTCAAAGGGGCGGGTTGGAAGGTGGCCATCGCCTCCGGCGGTTTTACCCGTTTTGCTGGCCAGTTGCAGCGCGATCTGGGGCTGGATGCCATCTTCGCCAACGAGCTGGCGGTGGAGGGGGGCCAGCTGAGCGGCAAGGTGAGCGGGCGCATCGTTGATGCCAGCGTCAAGGCCGAGGTGTTGCAGCAGCTTGCTCAGGAGTACGGCATTGCTGCCGCCCAGACCGTGGCCATCGGCGATGGTGCCAACGATCTCAAAATGATGGGGGTCGCTGGCCTTGGCATTGCCATTCACGCCAAGCCGCTGGTGCGGGCGCAGGCGGCGGCCACCCTCAATCATCACGATTTGGAGGGGGTGATCTGCCTGCTGGCGGCGCGGGCTTGCAGCGAGCAACGTTGGGACAAGCGCTGACAGTGTTTCAAGGAGGAAACCAATAAAAATGGAATTGTTGCAGCAGTCTCTGTTTATCCCCTGTGGTGGCCATCAATTGCATGTGCGCCACATCAAACCCCGGGTCGCCGTGCATGGAGAGCCGATCCTGATGGTGCATGGCGCCATCGAGAACGGGCGGATCTTCTATACCGAATCTGGCAAGGGGCTGGCCTGCTTTCTGGCCCGTCACGGCTATCAGGTCTATGTGGCTGATTTGCGGGGGCGGGGGCTCAGCACTCCTGCCATCGCCGAGCAGGCAGAGCACGGTCAGCATGAGCTGATCACCGAGGATCTGCCCGCCCTGCAGCGCTGGATTGCAGAGCGCCATCATGGTTTCAAGGTGCACTGGGTAGCCCACTCCTGGGGCGGTGTCATCATGGCCTCGACCCTGGTGCGCTTCCCCGAGCTGGCGGAGCAGGTGGCCAGTCTGCTGTTTTTTGGCACCAAGCGCGGCGTGTCGGTGCACAATCCCGAGCGCTGGCTGAAGGTAGATCTGATCTGGAATCGGCTGGCCCCCTGGCTGGCCCGCCGCCGTGGTTTTCTGGCGGCTCGCACTCTGAAGATCGGTGCTGACGACGAGCCGCTGCGCTATCTGCAGGAGACCATCCCCTGGGTCAAGTGCGGCCCCTGGCAGGATCCCCACGACGGTTTTGCCTATGACGAGGCGGCGGCACGGGTCAACTGGCCACCGCTCTGGATGATTTCGGCCAAAGCGGACAAGGTGCTGGGTCACCCGACCGATGTGCGCCGCTTCAGCGACGAGATGGGGTCGGTCACACGTCACACCCGATTGGGGCGGGACAATGGCAACCGCCTCGATTATGACCACATCAACATGCTGACCGCCCCGCAGGCCCAGGAGGATCACTTTCCCCAGATCCTCGACTGGCTGCTCAACCCGCAGGCGGCATGATAAAAAACAGGGCGCCTCGAGCGCCCTGTTTCATTTCTGTATGTTCCGGGATCGTCAGTTCAGCGGCGGCGTGATGCCAAAGCGGAACAGAGTGGCCTGGGTGGTATCGGTCAGTTCGCCCACCCCCACCACGCTCCATAGCTCCTCTTCCAGCTTGCGCGCCTTGTGGATGGCGAACTTGGCGATGTAGTCCAGCTCGTTGGCGATGAAGTTGGTGTCGGGCCGTCCGGTACGGGAGATGCCGACCAGCACCGAGTAGAACTCCCCCTGTTGCTGCGCCAGCTCGATGAACTGACGCTTCTCTTTGACGTTGGCAAAGCTGCTGGCCAGCCGGCTGCTGAAGATGGGCAGGCCGGCCTTGGTCTGGATGCTGGCGATATAGACCTCGTCCTCTCTCGGTTTGTCCTCCCGCTCGATGGCGCGCAGCGGGTTCATCAGCAGCTCCTTGAGCAGCTCCCCCTGAAACAGCGGGTAGAGGTTCTCCTGCTCCGGCAGCTCGGCACAGGCTTGCAGCAACCGCTGCAGACTGCGCGGTTGCAGGGATTTGCCGATGGAGGCCGGTTTGGGCGCGCCTTTCAGCTTGTTGACATAGACCGGCGAGTTGAACAGGTGGTGGGTATAGATGTTGCGCAGGGCCCGCGCCAGCCCGCGATAGCGGCGCTGCTCCTGCGCCGCCTTGAGCTTGTTCTGGTTGCTCTCGATCAGCAGGCTGAAGAACTGGCGGCCGGTATGGCGATCTGAATCCCCTTCGATGCAGAGGTGCAGCACGGTGCGGGTCATGTTGAGGCTGACCAGCCGGTAGGAGAGGCGCTGCAGATCCATGCTCTTGGATAGCTCCTGCAAGCGGGGCAGGGCGATGGTCACCACATCGTTTTTCTCGCCGATAAAGGCATCTTCCAGCTCGATTTGCAGGCCGTGAGTCGAGATGTCGCGGGTCCAGCCGATCCAGGATTTGCCGTTGTGATGGATGGCGACCGCGGTCTTGTGGATGTAGCGCGACTCCTTGCGTAGCTGAACATAGTGCAGGGTCTCGGTCTCGAACGGGGCAACCCCCTGTGCGTGACCAAAGCGCTGCAACTCGTTGGCGTTGTTGCTGACCCCTTCCTGATGGAACTCTTCCCGCTGTGACTCCAGGCCGATCTCCTGCAGCAGGCCGCAATAGCCGATCTGCTTGAGCCGCTCGAGCAGCAGGATATCTTGCAACTGCGGGTTGTCCTGCCCCTGCAGTTGTCCCACATCCGCCTCGACCAGATCGCATGCCTCCAGCGTGAACTTGTAGACACGCCAGCTGGGGCGGCGTGAGCCCACCTGGAAGAAGAGGGCGGTGAGGCCACTCTGGCGCAGCTCCTCGGTGGTGGCGGAGAAGAAGTAGATGTGGCTGCGCACCGTGTGGGTAAAGCAGTAGATGATGGTCTCGGTGGTGGTGCCGGGGGCCGGGCAGAGCCGTTTCATCCGCTCTGCGCTGAAAAGCCCCGCGAGGGCATCGCGGTTTTTTTCATCGCGCCAATACTCCAGCAGGTGCTGGTTGTTCTCGGTACGCAGGGCAATCTCGAGATTGGGGCTGTCGCCTGTGCCGAAGAAGAGCGGCATGCCGGTCATCCGCGGCAGGTAGAACTGCTCATACCCTTTGATGATGGCGGCGGAGAGCAGATAGTCGACACTGACCCGATAGCGGATCTTGTTGGCGTCGATAAAGTCGCTGAGGAAGGCATCAAAGGCTGGCTGTTCGCCGGAGCGCACCAGTCGCAGCCAGTATTTCCCCTCTTTGCTCTCTTCGCCGAGGATCTGATAGCCGACCGGCTGATGCAGCACCGGATTGGGGGTGTCCCGCTCCAGTCCGGTAAAGAAGACCTCCACCTGGGCGCCGGTGTGATAGTTCGGCAGATAGGGAACCGAGACCCGCATGCCACCCAGCGAGAGATCGGAACTCTTGGCGAACAGCTTCTCCCCGTCCTGAAACTTGATCAGCACCGGCGAGCTGAAGTGCATCCGCTCCTGACGGCGGCCGTAGTAGCTGGCAAAGGCAATGGTGTTGACATCATATTGCCGGAAGGGGCTGGCCGGCGGCGACAGCTGACCATCCACGCGGGCGTTGTGGTGCTGTTTTTGCCACTGTTGCAGCGCCTCGTAGACGCCGAGGGTATAGATATCGCGGTAGAGATAGCACTGGGACTGGAACAGGGCAATCGCATCGGCGGGCATGAAGTGAGTGATGCCGTCGAACTCATGCACCAGGCACTCATCCTCCAGCTCATCGCGCATGTCGATGACCCTGCGGCAGGGGGAGCACTTGCGCTTGAGCTCCATCTTGATCAGAAAACGGCTGTTGCTGTTTTCCTCCTGGGTCATGCGGTTGAAGATCTCCTCGAAATCTTTCTCCCGCAGCAAGGGGACGAGTTGTTCAATCAGATGTTGCTGGTGTTCTGAATCCATTTGTTCCTGCCACGGAAAGTCACTTTTCCGATTCTGGGTTTGATCTGTCGGTCGCAAACAAGTATATCAAGCAGGAATTCATCCTGTCCCCGAGTTATCAATGGCCAAAAATAAAACTGCTTATGTTTGTTCCGAATGTGGTGCCGACTTCACACGCTGGCAAGGTCAATGCAGCGAGTGCAAGGAGTGGAATACCATCACCGAGGTGCGCCTCGGCTCGGTGAGCCCCGCTGGCAAGAGTGCCCGTTACACCGGTTATGCTGGCGCGGTCGGCAGTCAGGTACAGACACTGGCAGAGATCGCCACTACCGAAATTCCCCGTTTTACCTCAGGTTTCAAGGAGCTGGATCGGGTACTTGGTGGCGGTGTGGTGCCCGGTTCGGCCATTTTGATCGGCGGCAACCCGGGGGCAGGCAAGTCGACCTTGCTGCTGCAGACCATGTGTGGTCTCGCTGAACGGATGAAAACCCTCTATGTCACCGGCGAGGAGTCGCTCCAGCAAGTCGCGATGCGGGCCAACCGCCTTGGGCTACCCACCGACAAGCTGCGGATGCTTTCCGAGACCAGCGTCGAGCAGATCTGCCTGATTGCCCAGCAGGAGCAGCCGCAGATCATGGTGATTGACTCCATTCAGGTGATGCATGTGGCGGATGTGCAATCGTCCCCCGGTTCTGTCTCGCAGGTGCGCGAAGCGGCGGCACTGTTGACCCGCTACGCCAAGCAGAATCATGTAGCCATCTTTATGGTGGGCCATGTGACCAAGGATGGCAGTCTTGCGGGCCCCAAGGTGCTGGAACACTGCATCGACTGTTCCGTACTGCTCGATGGTGGTCATGACTCCCGTTTTCGTACCCTGCGCTCTCACAAGAACCGTTTCGGTGCGGTCAACGAGCTGGGGGTCTTTGCCATGACCGAGCAGGGGATGCGCGAGGTGAGCAACCCCTCCGCTATCTTCCTCAGCCGGGGTCAGGAGCAGGCACCCGGATCCATCGTCATGGTGATTTGGGAGGGCACCCGACCGCTGCTGGTGGAGTTGCAGGCGCTGGTGGATTACTCCCAGCTCTCCAACCCGCGCCGGGTGGCGGTGGGGATGGATCACAACAGGCTCGCCATGTTGCTGGCGGTGCTGCACCGTCACGGCGGGTTGCAGATGGCGGATCAGGATGTCTTCATCAACGTGGTTGGCGGGGTCAAGGTCGAGGAGACCAGTGCGGATCTGGCGCTGCTGCTGGCGATGGTCTCCAGCTTCCGGGATCAGGCGCTGCCCAAGGATCTGGTGGTGTTCGGCGAAGTGGGTCTTTCTGGTGAAATTCGCCCGGTGCCGTCCGGCCAGGAGCGGTTGCAGGAGGCGGCCAAGCACGGTTTTCGTCGAGCCATCGTGCCGCACGCCAATGCCCCCAAGCATCCCATCGAAGGGATGGAAGTGGTGCCGGTCAAGAAGCTGTCTGAGGCACTCGAGGCGCTGTAATCCCTCAGCATTGCAATCGATACAACAGCACAACGGAAAAAGAGCGCCTCGGCGCTCTTTTTTATGGGCTGGAACCTGCCATCAGGGCTGGCTGTGTTCCAGATGCTCGCTCAGCAGTTGTTCCAGCTCGCGGTGGAGCAGCTCTTCGTCGCCGACGTTAAGCTCGATCATCCGCTTGAGATGGGTGGCACTGTCGATATCGATGTGGTGGCAGTAGAAACCCAGCTTCTTGCTGGCTTCGTGGGTCAGCTCGACCTGCATTTTGATCTCGATATCGCTACCGCTCAGGATAAAGCTGAGCTGGTACTCCTTGTTGTCACGGCTCTCCCAGTCGTCGGGGCGGATCAGCAGGGCCCCTTGCAAGGAGACATCGACAAGCTGGGTCTGCCACTTCTGTTCCCCCTGGGTGAGTTCTGCCATGGTCAAGTAGAGGATCCGTGCAAAACGGCGGCGCTCAGACATGCTCATCTCCTGTATGCAATAAGTGTGGACGCTAGGGTCATTGCTCTGAGTGTAATCCACCTTGGTTGCCAGTATCTTGAACTTGCTCCGAAAATGGCATTCAGGCTTGCTGGGTACTCAAGGATTCCACCACATGAAGCGCCTTGACCAGGCGGTCCTCCTGTTTGAACCGCTCTTCCAGAACCGGACCCAACTCATTGAGATCATCATCCAGTAGCAGCAATTGGGCCTCGTCGGCATCACTGTATTTGTCGTTGAACTCGAGGGCGAATTCAGTGCTGGTACGAATATGGGGATAGATGCGCTTGGCCAGCTCCAGTGCTTCGCCGCTGGCTTGCTCGAATGCGGTGACGACGTGGTGGTAGATCTCGAAATGGCCCGCGCTGACATAGTCGACCAGCCGGTCGCAAAACTGATGCAGCTCTTCTGTCTTGGGCAGGCTGCGTTGCTTGGTCCGTGCCGGAGTGAGGCCTGCCAGCTGCATGTATCCAACCAGCAACGCTTGCCTTGCATCCAGCCAGTCGTCGATAGCCTTATGCTTGCCTGCCAGCGCCTGCTTGGTCTGTTCCAGTTTCGTCAACATAATCCCTATCCCTCCGTGGGGCAAAGGCTGGCCGATTGTTCGGTATTCCGAGCCGTTTGAGCAGTGACACAACCTATAACTAGGGAAAATCTGGGCAAGCGTCAATAGCCATGGGGGGATAATGTTAAGTGGCGAAGAAATAGTCAGCGGATTGTGTCTGCGTGCTAGCAGGTTTCAGGCCTGCCCACGGTTTCTCGCGTGTGGAATGTGACTATTTCCGCAGATCTTGATGAAAACCCCAGCGTTTGACGCGTTCGGCTCGATAAAGGCTTTGCCTGTGAGTTTTTTTTTGCATAGAGTGACCCAGCGCTAAATGCCCGATCATAAAGGAAATGTTATGAACAAAGCTCAACTTGTCGATGCGATTGCCGCCAAAGCAGATCTGAGCAAAGCTCAGGCCAAAGTGGCTCTGGAAGAGATCATCAATGGTATTACCCAGAGCTTGAAAGAAGGCGATGCTGTGCAACTGGTCGGTTTTGGCACCTTCAAGGTCACCCACCGCGCAGGCCGCACCGGTCGTAACCCGCAAACTGGTAAAGAGATCCAGATTGCTGCTGCCAACGTGCCTTCATTCGTGGCTGGCAAGGCTCTGAAAGACGCCGTCAAGTAAGTCCGAAAGTCTGTTTTGTCCAATGCCAGTCAGCTTGCTGACTGGCATTGTTTTTATGGGATTCTCCCATCCTTCCTATTAGTCCTTCCTGACTTTTCCTTCTGTCAGCCTCGTGGCGGCTGAGGCCTTATGCCGTTTGCGGGTTGGATGGCAGCGGCCAGATCCGCTCATAGGCCCAGGTAAAGACCATGATGTAGACGAGGTAGAAGGCGACGAAGCCGAGATCCAGCATCAGGGCGTCCCACACTCCCAAATCGAGCCAGAGCATGACGCAGGGGAGGGAGAGCATCATAAAGCTCGCCTCATAGCCAAACGCATGCAGGAAGCGGTCCAGTGGTCGCTTGTTGGTGCGCCCGCAAAGTTTGAGTAACCCCTTGTCAAACAACAGGTTCCAGCCATAGGTCCAGGCGGTGGCGACGATGGAGAAGAAGATGGCCAGCGAACCGACCTCGGCGACGCCCTGACCGAACAGCTGGCTGATCAGCGGTGCGACCAGTGCCAGCCCGATGCCTTCGTAGAGAACCAGGTAACGAAGTCGATCCGGGGTGGTGCGTAGTTGGGTACTACTCATGGGTGATGTGCCTCCTGTGGGAGGCGCATTCTAATCAGGGAGTGGTTAAAAGAGAAGCATCGGCCCGTCATGACTGGCGTTGAGGGGCATGATGATGCGCCCTCTTTGCGATACTTCTCTATTGCCAACTTGGGCGTTAGCCCTGAGTGGTCAAGTCTGCGACTCAGGCGTCGGTTGGCGTGACCCGGGTCCGCATGGCAAAGCCCTCTTCCATTTGAGTGAGCTTTACCTTGACCTCTCCCAACTCGGCGAGCGAGGCAACATGGGTGCCACCACAGGGAATGGTCACCTCCTGGCCTTCCAGCATGCAGTGCCAGTAACGGGAATCGATGATCTCCTCGCCAGCGCGGCTGCGGCGGATTTCGCTCCCGGCTGCGATCCAGTCGGCCAGCTGCTGGTTGGCTTTCTCTTCAATCAGCGCCAGATCTGCCAGCAGCTCCTCGCTGTTGACCCCTTTCTTGCGTAGGCTCTTGCCGATTCGGTACTGCTCCCGCGAACCGCAAGGCTCGACCCGAGAGCTTTGAATAGCCAGACGATCGAAGTCGGGCTGGCCCAGTGCATCGCGCTCGCTTACCTCCTTGCGCCAGTAGGGGATGAGTACCCTGTTGAGGGCTAGTGCCGCCAGATGGCAGCCACTATGGCCCTGACTCAACGCGTGACGGGCTGCGCTATCTACTTGTAATTCGACCTGGCTGCCAACGGCCAGCTCATGGTCACCGGTCAGCGGATGGACCACCACGAAACGCCACCCCTCAGCGCCCCGTTTGACCGGAATGGCAGTATCGACGAACAGCTCGCCATCCGGGCTGATGGCCCCCATTCGGCAAGGGCCAATGGTGGCTTCGCCCCCTTCCCAGCGAACATGGCCCACATCCCCCGGCTGATCGGGCCAGAGGTGGCTCTGGGGATGAAAAGGGGTGAGGTCGGTGACCAGCAGTGTGGTGTCAGCGCGCTGGCAGCAGACCACGCTGGCCTGCTCCTGATGATGGCCCAGTACGAAGCTGGCTCGGGTGTGTTCCATAGCAAGGCTCCCGCAACGATAAATGAGAAGAGAAAGCGGCAGCATACGCCAAAGTGCGAAGAGGCTCATTAACCAGAGTTAATGAGCCTCTCTTCTCGGTTTTACGGTTCGCTAGATCATGGCGACCAGCAGATAGGCGTTGAGGCCAATCACCAGCGCAACGATAAGGCGGCCGATGGCTTGTGTGACCGGATGGTTGCGATGTTGCCCCATCAGCGCCCGATCGCCGGTCAGTATCAACAGCGGGATCAGGGCCAGCGCGATGCCAAAACTCAGTATCACCTGACTCAGTACCAGAATTTCGGTGGTGTTGAGCCCCATGGCGATCACCACGAAGGCGGGAGCCATGGTGATGGCGCGACGCAGCCAGAGCGGGATGGTAAAGCGGACAAAGCCCTGCATTACTACTTGCCCGGCCAGGGTGCCCACCACGGTAGAGCTGATGCCGGAGGCGACCAGCGAGAGGCCAAACAGGGTGGCTGCTGCCTGACCCAGCAGCGGAGTGAGGGTCTGATAGGCGGATTCCAGCTCCGCTACCTGCTGGTGGCCCGAGCTGTGGAACGCGGCGGCCGCCATCGCCATCATCGCCAGATTGACGAAGCCGGCGATGGTCATGGCAATCGCCACATCGACCCGGGTGGTGTGCAGCCGCTGGCTGACCGAGCCCTGATCCTGTGTGTGCTGGGTCAGTGCCGAGTGCAGATAGATAACGTGGGGCATCACGGTGGCACCGAGTACACCGGCGGCCAGATAGACGGCATCGCTATTGGGCAGACCAGGGAAGAGGGCGCCCTCCAGCAGGCTGGGCAGATGGGGGCGGGAGAAGATCAGCTCGACGATGTAGGCCGCCGCGACAAACAGCAGCAGGCCACCGACCACGAACTCCAGCGGTTTCTGACCACGAGATTGCAGCATCAGGATCCCCCAGGTCACTACGGCGGTGATACAGGCTCCTTCAAGCAAGGTCACGCCAAGCAGCAGCTTGAAGCCGACTGCGGCGCCGATAAATTCGGCGAGATCGGTGGCCATGGCGATGATCTCTGCCTGCACCCAGTAGGCCCAGACCGCCGGTTTTGGCAGTCGGTCGCGGATGTGCTCCGCCAGATTCTTGCCGGTGACGATGCCAAGTTTGGCCGAGAGGGTCTGCACCACCATGGCCATCAAGTTGGCCCATACCACTACCCAGAGCAGTTGGTAGCCAAAGGTAGAGCCCGCCTGAATATTGGTGGCGAAGTTGCCCGGGTCGATATAGCCGATGGCGGCGATAAAGGCAGGCCCGAGCAGGGTCAGTTTGAATTTGCGGGCTGGAATCGTAGTCGTCAGTGCGGGTTGCATGGCATCACCCTCCATAAGGATATGGAGAGAGAATAGATCTAAGTGATAATCATTATCAATTGTTGTTTCTGATGATTTCCATCGGGAAAAACATTTAAGGCGGTCAGTTGCAGTGAGGGATGTGATTTCGTACAATACGCCGCCCTAGAAAAGCAGCGACTAAACACCTTTATGTTCCTTGCCTCCGAGGTCTGGCTGCACCTGGGCGGAGGCTGAATTAATCCGTAAGGAGCTAAAATGCGTCATTACGAAATCGTCTTCATGGTTCATCCGGACCAGAGCGAGCAAGTTCCCGGCATGATCGAGCGTTATACCGGCGCCATCACCACCTCCGGTGGTACCATTCATCGCCTGGAAGATTGGGGCCGTCGTCAGCTGGCTTACCCGATCGACAAACTGCACAAAGCCCACTACGTTCTGATGAACGTAGAAGCAGAGCAAGCCGTTATCGATGAGCTGGAAACCAACTTCCGCTTCAACGATGCCGTTATCCGCAACATGATCATGCGCACCAAGCACGCCGTGACTGAAGTTTCTCCGATGGCCAAGGCCAAGGAAGAGCGCTTCACCCGTCGTGACGACGAGCGCCGCGAAGAAGCTACTGAAGCTGCTTCCGAAGAGTAATTCTGGATCACTGACTAGAGGATAAAGGCCATGGCACGTTATTTCCGTCGTCGTAAGTTCTGCCGCTTCACCGCCGAGAACGTTACCGAGATCGACTACAAAGATATCGTTACTCTGAAAAACTACATCACTGAATCTGGCAAGATCGTACCGAGCCGTATCACCGGTACCCGCGCCAAGTATCAGCGTCAGCTGGCACGCGCCATCAAGCGTGCTCGTTACCTGGCTCTGCTGCCGTACACCGATCTGCACAACAAGTAAGAATCGGCCCGGCACTTAAGCCTAACTCAACGAAATTTATAGAGGAAAGGTAATGCAAGTTATCCTGCTCGACAAAATCGCCAAACTGGGCGGTCTGGGTGACCAAGTTTCCGTGAAATCTGGTTATGCCCGTAACTACCTGATCCCGCAAGGCAAAGCTGTTATGGCCACCAAGGCCAACATCGAAGCTTTCGGTGCTCGTCGCGCTGAGCTGGAAGCCAAACTGGCTGCCAACAAAGCTGCTGCTGAAGAGCGTGCTGCCAAGCTGGCCGAACTGGCTACCGTGGTTATCGCTTCCAAGTCTGGCGACGAAGGCAAGCTGTTCGGTTCCATCGGTACCCGTGACGTAGCTGAAGCCATCACTGCTGCCGGCGTAGCCGTTGCCAAGAGCGAAGTCCGCATGGGCAACGTTCTGCGTAACACCGGTGACTACGAAGTTGCTGTTCAGCTGCACGCTGACGTTAAAGCAACCGTACAGATCCAGGTTGTTGCCCTGTAATAGCGATTCGCTTTTGCAGAGAAAACCCGCGCTTTTGCGCGGGTTTTTTATTTTCCGGCCCGGGGGTAGAGTGAAGGTCTGTTCCACTGGAGGAGATCCCTATGGCTTGGGTAGAAGGTCGCGTCATCGAACGCATCGAATGGACACCCACCCTGTTCTCCCTGCGGGTGGCGGCCGAGTTGGCCCCCTACAAGGCAGGCCAATTCACCAAGCTGGCCCTCGAGCAGGGCGATCGCCGCATTCAGCGCGCCTACTCCTTCGTCAATCCCCCCTCTGCGCCATACCACGAGTTCTATCTGGTCGAGATCCCGAGCGGTGAGCTGACCCCCTCGCTCGGCTCGCTGCAAGCGGGCGATACCCTGCTGGTACAATCCCAGGCGACCGGCTTTTTGACGCTGGATGAGGTGCCCGCCGGGCGCGATCTCTGGCTGCTCTCGACCGGCACTGCTATCGGCCCGTTTCTCTCCATGCTGGCCGATGGGGAAGCCTTCAACCGTTTCGAGAATCTGGTGCTGGTGCACGGGGTGCGCAAAGGCGAAGAGCTGAGCTATCAGGATTTGATCGCCAGCTTTGTCGAGCAATATGGCGAGCGTTTCCGCTATGTCCCCTTTGTCAGTCGCGAGCCTTGGCCCGATGCAATGGCAGGGCGGATCCCGGCGGCGATTGCCAATGGTCAGCTGCAGGCTCGAGTGGGGTTGGAGTTCTCACCAGAGCTGAGCCAAGTGCTGATCTGCGGCAATCCGGAGATGGTGAAAGAGACCCAGCAGACCTTGCTGACGCTGGGGTTGGCCAAAAATCTGCGGCGGGCGCCGGGCAATATCAGTGCGGAGAATTATTGGTAAAACAATCAGCACAGGGGCGCCAGGCCCCTGCTGCATCAGGAGAGGGAGTTCAGTTCTTCTTGCCGTTACCCTTGTTTTTATCCTTCTGTTTGTCGTGACCTTGCCCGGGATTATTGCCGCTGTGGATGCTGCGGTTGTAGTGATCCCGGTACTTGCCATCCATCTTGTCGCAGTTGAGTTTGATCCGGCTGTCGCCAATGCCAAGATCCAGACAGTTGTCCTGCCACCAGTCGTACTCTTTGTCATCCCAGTCGAGATTGATCTTGATGTCATCACCGGAGATCTTGATGCCATCGCTATTTTTGCTTGGCGGTGCCGCAACCGCGACGCCGTGCGCCATGAGCAGGGAAAGCAGCAGGGCGCCGCGCCGGATAACGGGGTTGTGTTTGGCTTGGGTCATTGCAAGGGTACTCCTGTTGTTACTGGTCGCTCTGGGAGTTGGCAGGGACCTGGTTGGTTTGCGGGGGCTGGTTGCGATTCTCTTCATCTTCCAGATGGAATTTGACCGCCCTGCAGTCGGCCGGGGAGGTTTCGCCGACCCCCAAGTCGAGGCAGTCCTTCTGGGTCCAGCCGAACTGCTTGTCATCCCAGTCCAGATTGAATTTAAGCTCATCGACGGAGAATTCGGAGCCACTGCTCTCTTGATATTGCTGGGTCGCTGCGGCGCTGCCGGTAACCAGAAGAAGGGAGAGTAGCAAAGTGGTCTTACTGTTCATGATGGCCTCGGATAATTGCAACGGTGGATGAGTGTACAGACCGGAGCTGAACCCGGGCGGAACTGTTCCCCATCTCACTACATGATCAAGTCAGGGAGGGATTGTATCGCTTTTCTGCTGCCGATTTGTCCGTTTTGGTCGCACTCTGGGCAGCTGGTTGCCAATCTGAAGGAATTCAGTCATTTGCCCTTCTCTGGGCGAGTCTGGCGACTATAATCGGCAGCCAACTTTTCCTGCACAGCACACCCCTTCATCATGACCACACAGGACTCCTCTACATTGCGCTACCCCAAGGGGTGGTTTGCTCTGACGACGGTATACAGTTTCACCGGGTTGGCCATTCTGGCTTCCATTATCTTCTCCCTGCTGCTGTTCCTCTCCATCGATGACAACCCGCTGATGAAGTGGCTGTTCGGCGGCTTGGCCATCATCTTCGAGCTGGGCAAGTTTTACGTCTGGTACGAGTACGGCGAGCGCAAGGCGCGGCGGGATTTGAGTGGTGCCTTCTGGTCTCTGCTGTTTTACAGCGTGCTGGCGGCCATCTCCATCGGCGGCAGTATTGGTGGCATCAACAGTGCCACCAACACGGTACTGAGCCAGCAGGCTCGCCACGAACGGGAGCTTGCCCGTTTCGACGAGCAGATCGCCAGCATCGAGCGGCAGATCCAGCTCAACGAGGAGGCGGCCCGCAAATACATCGAGCTGGAGCGCATCTCCAGTGGCGTCTCCTCGTTGCAGCACGCCAACACCAAGCTGCGCTTGCAGCAGGATGAGCTGCGCCAGCAGCGCGATGCCAAGCCGGTCAACGAACAATCCTCCATGTTGGGGCTGATGAGCAGTCTGGCGGACGGGGTGGGGATGAGCATCAGTCAGGTGCAGTTCCTGCTGGTCTGCTTCCTCTCGGTGCTGCTCGACGTGTTTGGTGCCTTCTTCGTCAGCCTGATCGGCGAGGAGAACCGCTTTCGCCGGATGTGGCGCTGGCAGCAGGATCAAGCTCGCAGAGAGGCGCAGGAAGCGTTGGCGATGGCGGCCCAGCCCGAGCCCATCATGCCCCCAGAACCGGCCCCCGAAGTGCTGGCGCAGGTGCGCGGTGCGCTGGTGAGCGGTGAGCTCAAGTGCAGCAAGCGCTCGGTGGCACAGGCGCTGTCACTCTCGCTGGAGGAGGTGGACCGGGTGTTCCACCATCTGCTGTCGCAAGGGGTGCTGGGGCAGGGGAGCAATCGCCACTACTACCTCAATCCGGCGCTGGAGCAGCAACCCGGATAGTGAGAAGGCCACCGAAACTCGGTGGCCTTTTTCGTTATCGAGTGGCTGTGGCACTCAGTGAGTCAGCACCATCATCAGGCTGAGGAAGGCGGCCAGTCCGCCACCGATGCCGATGATCCAGTAAAACCCCTTGGCCCCCTGTTTGAGCGGGATGCGGAAGTAGAGCAGAAATGCCCACCACCCCAGTGCCAGCAACAGAGGAATAAGAAACATTCGAGCCATGGTGTCCTCGCTGTTATTCTGTTGACCCTTGATCAATCAACAGGATGGATTGTGCAATGACGCAACTACAGATTACCGCATTCGGTGACCCCTCGGTACTCAAGCTCAACCCTTCCCTCGATAAGGTGCCAGCCGATGGTGAAGTGCGGGTGCGCATCTGTTTTGCGGGGGTGAATCCCATCGATGCCAAGACCCGTGCCGGCCTTGGTTGGGCGGCGGCAGAGAACAAGGACCAACTGCCTTGGACGCCGGGTTATGACGTCTCCGGCGTGGTGGAGAAGGTAGGCCCCGGTGTGACCTCGCTGGTCGAGGGGGATCTGGTATGTGGCATGGTCGGTTTTCCCCTCACCGCCGGTGGCTACGGGGAATCTGTGGTGGCAAGCGAGAGCGAGCTGGTCAAGCTCGACGGGGTGAGCCTTCGACAGGGGGCGGCGCTGCCCCTTACCGGTCTCACCGCTTGGCAGGGGCTGCTTGAGCACGGCGCACTCCAGAGCGGTCAGCGGGTCTTGATCCTCGCTGGCGCCGGAGGTGTCGGCCATCTGGCGGTGCAGCTTGCCAGCGCTTATGGCGCCGAGGTGGTGGCCACCGCCAGCCCTGATAACCATGGCTTCCTGCACGCTCTGGGGGCGCGCTGGATGGTGGATTACCACGAAGCGAACTGGCCAGCACGGGTGGTGGCAGAGGCAGGTCAGGTCGAGCTGGTACTGGATCTGGTGGGCGGCGAAAGCGGCAAGGCGTCGCTCGCCTGCGTCAAGCCGGGTGGCCGTCTGGTGACGGTGCCCACTATTACCGCCCAGCTGATCAAGGATGCGGGTGCGGCGGCGGGTATCGAGGTGGTCGGCATGCTGGTTCACCCTGACCAGAAGCAGCTGGGTCAGATGTTGATGCTGCTGCGTCAGGGAGATGTGCATATCACCATCTTCGGTGAATATGCGTTGGCGGAAGGGGCGCTGGCCCATCAGGCCATCGAAGGGGGCCATGTGCGCGGCAAGCTGCTGCTGCGCATGCCCGCCGCCGACGGCTATCCCGGATGAGCGAGATGATGGAGATGGGGCTGGGGTGGCTCTTTTTAAGCGCATTCACCTCCGCCACCCTGCTGCCCGGCAGCTCGGAAGTGCTGCTGGGGGCCATGGCGGCCAAGGGGGAGTGGAGCATGGCGAGCCTGCTGCTGTGGGCGACGCTAGGCAATACCCTCGGCTCCATGACCACCTGGTGGCTCGGCTGGCTCGCCACCTTCAAGAAAAAACCGGAAGATTTTCAAGGCCGTGGGGAACAAAAAGCCTTAGGCTGGCTCAAACAACATGGTCACTGGTGTCTGCTGCTTGCCTGGATGCCGGTGGTCGGTGATGGTCTCTGTCTGTTGGCCGGTTGGCTGCGCCTCTCCTTCTGGCGCTCTCTCATTTTGATCGGGCTCGGCAAATTGTTCCGTTATGCCCTGGTTTTTCTGCTGGCCAGTCACATTTTCTAGCCTGTTTTTGTCACTCACGAGGTTACCGTGAACAAAGTCATACCTTTAACGATTCTGCTGGGCTTCACCCTGCCGGTGCTGGCGGCACCGACCCTGATCGCCGAACAGGGCAAGGAGGAGGGCAAGCTCGCCATCCCCTACCAGATGTACAAGCTGGACAACGGCCTGATCGTGATCCTGGCCCCCGACCGCTCCGATCCGCTGGTACACCTCGATGTGACCTATCACGTCGGCTCATCCCGCGAGACGGTCGGCAAGTCCGGTTTTGCCCACTTCTTCGAGCACATGATGTTCCAGGGCTCGAAACACGTCGGTGATCAGGAGCATATGCGGATCATCAACGAGGCCGGTGGTGACATGAACGGCACCACCAACAAGGATCGCACCAACTACTACGAGACTGTGCCTGCCAACCAGCTGGAAAAAGTGCTCTGGCTGGAGGCGGATCGGATGGGCTTCCTGCTCGATGCGGTGAGCCAGAAGAAGTTCGAGATCCAGCGCGCCACCGTCAAGAACGAGCGGGCCCAGCGGGTCGATAACCAGCCGTACGGGCTGGTGAGCGAGAAGGTGGGGGAGGCGCTCTATCCGCGTGCACACCCCTACTCCTGGCAGCCTATCGGTTACGTGGAAGATCTCGACCGGGTCGATGTGAACGACCTCAAGCAGTTCTTCCTGCGCTGGTATGGCCCCAACAACGCCACCCTGACGCTGGGCGGCGACTTTGACAGCAAGCAGGCCCTCGAATGGATCGAGAAGTACTTCGGCTCCATCCCGCGCGGCCCGGACGTGGCCGAGCCGGCGCCAAAGCCGGTGACCCTGCCCGAGACCCGCTACGTGACGCTGCAGGACAAGGTACACCTGCCGCTGCTCTATATCAGCTACCCCACTGTCTCCCTTGGCGATCCGCAGGAGCCGGCACTCGACATGTTTGCCGACGTACTCGGCGGTTCCGCCAGCTCCATGCTCTACCAGTCGCTGGTGAAAACCGGCAAGGCGATCGATGTGGGGGCGTCCCACTATTGCGAAGAGCTGGCCTGTACCCTGACCGTCTACGCCTATCCCAATCCGTCGCAGGATGGCAGCCTCAAGACCCTCAAGGGGGAGGTGGACAAGGTGATCGGCGAGTTCGCCCAGCGCGGCCTCAAGCCGGAAGATCTGGAGAAGGCGATCGCCAAGTACCGTGCCTCCGCCATCTGGGGTCTGGACAGCGTCTCCGGCAAGGTGAGCCAGCTCGCTATGGGTCAGGTGTTTGCCCAGGATCCCAACTATGTGTTCAAGACGCTGGATGCCATCGGCAAGGTGACACCGGAGCAGGTGAAGGCCGCCTACGACAAGTTCATCGCCGGCAAGCCTGCGGTGGTGCTGAGCGTGGTGCCCAAGGGCAAGACCGAGTGGCAGGTTGCCACCCCGAACTTTACCCCCGCCAAGCGCGAACTGCCGGATTACAGCAAGCATGACGAAGCGCTGGCCGAACGACCGGTAAAAGACAATTTCGATCGCAGCGTGCAGCCCAAGGCGAGCGAGGCGGTGAGCGTCAAGGTGCCCGCCATCTGGCACGGCAAGCTCGACAAGAACATCGAGATCATCGGCACCAAGAGTGACGAGATCCCGGCCGTCTCCATCATGATCGCCCTGCCGGGTGGCATTCGTGCCGAAGATAAGGGGCAACTGGGGCTGGCCAATCTGACCGCCGCCATGATGGGGCAAGGCACGGTGCGCCTGACCGAGGCTCAGCTGAGCGACGAGCTGCAAAAGCTGGGCTCAAGCATTGATGTCTCCAGCGCCCAGTACAACAACCTGATCACCGTCAGCTCGCTGGCGGACAAGCTGCCCCAGACCCTGGCGCTGGTGCGCGAGGTGCTGGAGCGTCCGGGCATGCGGGAGGCGGACTTCGAACGGGTCAAGGCGCAACTGCTGCAAGGGATGCAACAGGCCCAGCAGCAACCCGAGTGGCTGGCCGGGCAGGCGTTCCGCGAGCTGGTCTACGGCAAGCAGAACCGCCTCGGTCAACCTACCGACGGGGTTGCGGCCGATGTGGCCAAACTGACCTTGGCGGACGTGAAGCACTTCTATCAGGCCTACTACAACCCCACCAACGCCAAAGTGGTGGTGGTCGGTGATGTGGGCCAGAAGCAGATCGAGGAGCAGCTTGGCTTCCTGACCGAGTGGAAGGGGGCCACGCCGACCCTGGGGGATCTCAAGCTCAAGGGTGAGCAGGCCAAGCCGGGCATCTATCTGGTGGACAAGCCGGGGGCGCCCCAGTCGGTGATCCGCATCGGTCGTCGCGCCATGCCGTTCGATACCACGGGGGATTACTTCACCGCCGGGCTGATGAACTTCAACCTGGGTGGCAACTTCAACAGCCGCATCAACCTCAACCTGCGCGAAGACAAGGGCTACACCTACGGCGCCAGCTCGGGTTTCTCCGCCAACCGCGAGGTGGGCACCTTTGCCACCGGCGCCAATGTGCGGGCCGATGCGACCGTGGATGCCATCCGCCAGTTCCTCAAGGAGATGGACAACTACCGTAAGAGCGGCCCGACCCCGGTCGAGCTGGCCTATATGCGCAGCGCGGTCTCCCAGCAGGATGCCCTCTCTTACGAGACCTTGGGCCAGAAGGCGGGCTTCCTGCTGCAGATGGTGATGTATGACCTGAAACCGGACTATGTGCAGGCCCAGAACAACCTGATCAAAACGGTGTCGCCCGAGGCGCTGAAGGCCAGTGCCGCCCGTTGGCTCAATCCGGCCGACATGGTGATCGTGGTGGTGGGAGACAAGCAAAAGCTTGAAAAACCCCTGAAGGAGCTTCATCTTCCCATCTATCCGCTGCAGTTGCCGTAACTGACGCTTTATAAAAATCAAGAGCCGCCCCGGATGGGGCGGCCTCACATGAGCCGTGAATATGACTACAACAAGCTTGTCGCTCACCGAGTTGCTGAATGCGTTGGGATCACCGGAGCGCCTCACCGCGCTCAAGGGGATCCGGCGCGGGATCGAACGTGAATGCCTGCGCATCACGCCGGATGGCCGACTCGCCCAGAGTGACCATCCCCGGGCGCTGGGCTCGGCCCTGACCCATCCCAATATCACCACCGACTACTCGGAGAGCCTGCTGGAGTTCATCACCCCGGCCACCGACTCCATCGACAGCCTGATGGAGCAGCTCGGCGACATCCATCACCATGTGATTCAGCATCTGGGTGACGAGCGGATTTGGCCGCTCTCCATGCCCTGCTTCGTCGGCGGGGAAGAGAGCATCCGGCTGGCCCAGTACGGCAGCTCCAACATCGGCAAGATGAAGACCCTCTACCGTCAGGGTTTGAAGAACCGCTACGGCAGCCTGATGCAGGTGATCGCCGGTGTGCACTTCAACTTCTCCATGCCCGACAGCTTCTGGAGCGAGTGGCAGGATCTGGTGTGCGAAGGGTGCTGCAGCCAGCGCTTTATCTCCGACAAGTACATGGGGCTTATTCGCAACGTCTACCGCTTCGGCTGGCTGGTGCCCTATCTGTTCGGCGCCTCCCCGGCTATCTGCGAATCCTTCCTCAAAGGGCGCAAGAGCAACCTGCCGTTCGAGAAGACCGGCAAGGGCACCCTCTATCTGCCTTACGCCACCGCGCTGCGTCTCTCCGATCTCGGCTATACCAACAGCGCCCAGGCTGGGCTCAAGATCAGCCACGACAATCTGCCGGCCTATGTCAGCAGCCTGCGCCGCGCCATCAACACCCACAATCCCGACTTTGCCAAGATCGGGGTCAAGGTGGATGGGGAGTATCGTCAGCTTAACGACAACGTGTTGCAGCTGGAGAACGAGCTCTACGCCCCGATCCGCCCCAAGCGCACCCCACGCAGCGGCGAGAAGCCCTCGGATGCGCTGGATCAGCGCGGCATCGAATACATCGAGCTGCGCACCGTGGACGTCAATCCCTTCACCCCGCTCGGCATCGACGCAGACCAGATCCGCTTCTTCGATCTGTTCCTGGTCTGGTGCCTGCTGCGCCCCTCTCCGGTGCTGAGTGACGAGGAGATTGCCCGTAACCGCCGCAACCAGAACAAGGTGGTGCTGGAAGGGCGCCGTCCCGGCCTGATGCTTGAAGATGAGCAGGGCAATGCCATTGGCCTCAAAGAGTACGGCCTCAAACTGTTTGACGAGCTGGCTCAGGTTGCCGATCTGCTGGATCGCTGCTGTGGCCGCAACCGCTATCGCGAGACGCTGGCGATGCATCGCGAGAAGCTGCTCAACCCCGAGCTCACCTACTCCGCCCGCATGCTCAAGGAGCTGCTGGAGAGCGGCAAGGACAACGGCTGCTATGGCGACAAGCTGGCGACCCGCTATCGCGAGAAGCTGCTGGCAGGGGAGCTGCAGTACTGGGATGAGGCCTACTTTGCCGGTGAGGCGAAGGATTCGCTGGCCAAGCAGCGTGAACGCGAGCGCAGCGACAGTCTGTCGTTCGATGACTTCCTGGCTGACTACTTCGGAACCAGTACCACTACGGCCTGAAGGCGGCTTCGTACCAACCAAAGTGCCAACAAAAAGCCGCTCGAGTGAGCGGCTTTTTGATTTCTCTGAACCTGAGCGATATCAGACGTGGTTGTACATGGCCTCGATTTCACTCTGGTACTTGGCCTCGATGATCTTGCGGCGCAGCTTCATGGTGGGGGTCAGCTCACCCAGTTCCATGGAGAAGGCGCTCGGCAGCAGGGTGAACTTCTTCACCTGCTCGAACTTGGCCAGCTCTTTTTGCAAGTCGGCGATGCGGGCCTCGAAGAACTCCATTACCCGGGAGTGGCGCAGCAGCTCGGTCTTGCACTGGTACTGCAGGTTGATGGAGCGGGCGTACTCCTCCAGCGACTCGAAGCAGGGCACGATCAGTGCCGAGACGAAGTGGCGAGCATCGGCGACGATGGCGATCTGCTCGATAAAGCGATCCTTGCCGATGGTCCCTTCCACCAGCTGCGGGGCCACGTACTTGCCGTTGGAGGTCTTCATCAGCTCCTTGAGGCGCTCGGTGAAGTAGATATTGCCCTGGCTGTCGAGCTCACCGGCATCGCCGGTACGCAGGAAGCCATCCTCGGTCATCACTTCGGCGGTCGCGTCCGGCTTGTTGTAGTAGCCGCGCATTACGGTGGGGGAGCGCACCAGCAGTTCGTTGTTCTCCCCCAGCTTCACCTCGATGCCGTTCAGCGCCGTGCCGATGGAGCCCAGCTTGAACTGGCTGTCTTCGTAGCAGCAGACGGTGGCGGTGGTCTCGGTCATGCCGTAGCCGTACTTGAGGTTGAGCCCCATCGCCTGGAAGAAGAGGTTCACATCGTCGGCCAGGCGGGCGCCCGCTACCGGCAGGAAGCGGGTACGACCGCCAAAACGGGCGCGCAGCTTGCGAAACACCAGTCGCTCGGCGAGCCAGAGCTGGCCGTAGAGCAGCGGGGAAGCGGACTTGCCCGCCTGACGGGTGGCAACCATCTGTTTTCCGACCTTGGTCGCCCAGCCAAACAGGGCGCGGCGCAGAGCCGGAGCCTGAGCGACTTTGGCCTGGATCATGGCGTAGGCCTTCTCGTAGAGGCGCGGCACGGCGCACATCACGGTCGGCTGCACCTCGCCAATCACATCCATCACCTTCTGCGGATCGCGGATGTAGACGTTCTCGGCGCCGCAGTAGAGCACGTAATAGCTCCATGCCCGCTCGAACACGTGGCTGAGCGGCAGCATGCAGAGCGACACATCCTGCTGATTGAGGTCGAGGCGGCTGTTGTGCATCTCGAAACAGGCGGCGATGTTGCTGAAGTCGAGCATCACCCCCTTGGGCTCGCCTGTGGTGCCGGAGGTGTAGATTAGGGTCAGCAGATCATCCATCCGGTACTGGGTTTCCCGTACTCGCAGTTCCTGCTCACTGGGCTGATGGTTGCCGGAGACCAGAAATGTCTGGAAGTGGCTCGCCTGCTCGCAGCCGCGCAGATTGACGTTGCCATCGAGGGCGATGAGCTGGCGGATCTCGCCGCTTTCAATCAGTTGCAGCGCCTGATCGAACTGGGGTTGTTCGCCAACGAACAGTACCTTGATGCCGGCATCTTTGACGATGTAGCGCAGCTGATCGAGGGTGCTGGTGGGGTAGATAGGGACGCTGACACCGCGGGCGGCAAGGATGCCGAGATCGGCCTGGGTCCACTCCGGCATGTTGCGGGCATAGATGCCGACCATTTCGGTTGGCTGGTGGCCGGCACGGATCAGCGCCTGTGCGCAGTAGTCCATTGCCTGGCCCAGAGTACGCCAGCCGATGGCGCGCCACTGGCCATCTTGCTGAACCCGCAGGGCAGCCTTGTTGCCAAGCTGGGCAATACGTTCACGCATCAGTCGAACCAGATGAAGCTTCGGCATCAGTTAAACATCCTTTAATTACAGTTGTACGCCCGCGAGGGCACTAAAAATCGGGCTAGAGTTTAAACTCCAACATTACGGCTTACAAGTGTTCGCCGTTTGTCTTGGATCACAAAGAGCGCAAATAGCTCTCCCTTTGCGCAGACTGGCCGATACTGCTAGGAGGCAGAGAGAGGGTTAACGATATGAATCTGTGGGTGAAAGGGGCGTTGGCCGCGGTCGGGCTGATGGTGTTGGGGGGCGCTGCGTTTTGGTTCTTTGCCGGAACCTCATCACAGGGGCCCGCCAATCCCTGGTATCAGGGGGCTGAAGGATATCAGCAGGCGCAGCAACAGGCGCTGGCGTTGGGCTATCCGCTGCTCTATGTGCTGGAGACCCCCAAGTGCCGCCGCTGCGGCGATCTGGAGAAGAAATTCTGGCAGAGCAAGGAGATGGCTGGTCCGCTGGCCCGGTTGGTGAAAGTGCGGCTCAACCCGGGCAAGGGGGATGGCAGCGAGCAGATCCTGCGCCGCTTTCCCAAGGTTGCCACGCCGCCCGGCATCTATATCCAGCAGCCGGGCCAGCCCCTCAGGCCCATCAAGATAGTGGTGGATATCGACCAGATCTGGATGCCGGGAAAAACCTGGCAGCGGGGCTTCTATATGCCGCTCTCCGGGGCCGGATTCGAGGCGGTGGTGCATACCACCCTGGCCTTGCAGGATCCCGCACTGGACAATGCCCCCCTCGATTGAGGGGGACAAAAGGCATGGGCGCAACGAACAGGCTGGATCAGCCGAAATCGAACAGTCGCGACATCAGCACCGCATCTTCCCTGTCGTTGCCGGTGCCGTAGTAGTCGGCGCGGCGGCAATACTCGGCAAAACCTGCGCTCTCGTAGAGGTTGATGGCGGTCTGGTTACCGGCCCGCACCTCGAGAAACCAGGCCTCAGCCCCGGCTTGCTTGCTGCGCGCCAGATAGGCCTGCAACAGCGCCCGTCCCAACCCCTTGCCCTGAAACGCCGGATGAACACAGATATTCATCAGCGAGCTGTCACCGGCCACCAGATCCGAGATATAGAAGCCCGCCGGGCGACCATCGACCAGCATCAAGCCGTTGAGATAGCGAGGACCGAAGCAGGAGAGCAGGTTGGCCTCACTCCACGGCTCCTTGTGAGCGGCTTGCTCGATGGGGTAGACAAGGTCGAGATCGCTCTCGAGCAGGGGACGAAACTCAGGCATGGGGGCTCCGGATGGCAAGATGTTGGGCACTGGGGTTGGCAGAGGCGGCATTTGTAAAATCAGGTAAAAAGAGCGGCATCACAGTGGGACTTGGCGGCATGATGCAGGATCACGCCGCGCTGGCCGCAAGGTGCTGGCGCAGCTGTTGCCACAGGGCGCGCTTTTGCGCGGCGCTGGGGGCGAGCGGGCAGATCAGCGCATTTGGCCGCGCGGGGTTGGCCTCCGTCAGCCAGAGCAGGGGGGAGGCGCCCGCCGTTTGCAGATCGGCAGGCGGCAGCTCGCTGAGCAGTGAGACCTCGTCGGGGGTCATGCCGAGCAACTGGCAGATATCCGCCAGCAGCGTGGTGGCAGGCAGCTGAGGCGCCAGCAACCAGAGTTTGCCGCTGGGCAGCGGAGCGCGGGTGGCCAGTGCCGTCTGGCCCGGCTGTGTGGCGTTTTGCTCAAGCTCGGGAGCGGGTGCTGCGCCCAGCAATGCCGGACGACGCAGTTGCCAGCTTTGAATGCCCATGCGGGCCAACATGCTCTGACGAACGGGATCTTGCATTTGAGGCGACTCACTCTTGATCTGCATTGGGGAAAATTGTGTTGCGCAGGGTACACTCGAACCGCTTTTGCTGCACCCTTTGCAACGCATCATCTGGCGCATGCGGGCATGGTGCTCATCACGACACTGGCTATGCATGGGCGCTGCACGTTGCCGATACGGTATCGCACTGCCCTTGCGTTTTTTCCTGCCAGAGGCGGGTATTGTGCGGCAAGAGATACCAGAATAAACATCATAACAAGACAAAACCCAAGGTCGAGCAAATGGATATCGCGCCTTGGGGCTAACATCATCCCAGCTTCGGAACACTCTCTATGTCGTCTTTAGCTCAAGCCCAGAATCCTGCGCGTCTTATTCCCATCCAGGAGCGATTGCCCCGGCTGCTGGCCGCCCTCGGGGAGGGGCTCTACGAACGGCAGGATGCCTTGCGCCTCGGTCTGCTGGCTGCCCTCAGTGGTGAGAGTGTCTTCTTGCTGGGGCCACCCGGTATTGCCAAGAGCCTGATCGCCCGCCGCCTCAAGCTGGCCTTTCACGACGCCCGCCACTTTGAATACCTGATGACCCGTTTCAGTACGCCGGAGGAGGTGTTCGGCCCCCTCTCCATTCAGGCGCTGAAAGAGGATGGCAAATATCTGCGCCTCACCACGGGCTATCTGCCGGAGGCCGAGGTTGTGTTCCTCGACGAGATCTGGAAGGCGGGCCCTGCCATCCTCAATACCCTGCTCACCGCCATCAACGAACGACAGTTTCGCAACGGCGACAGCCAGCACCCCATCCCGATGCGCTTGCTGGTGACTGCCTCCAACGAGCTGCCAGCGCCGGACAGCGGGCTGGAAGCGCTCTACGACCGGATGCTGGTGCGGATCTGGATGGACCGGGTGCAGGAGAAAGCCAACTTTCAATCCATGCTGGCCAGCGATGGCCACGCCCACCAGAACTTGCCGGAATCCCTGCAGATCCGGGGGGATGAGTACGAGCAGTGGCAGAGCCAGATTGAACAGGTGCGCTTGCCGGATGCCTGTTTCGAGCTTATCTATCAGCTGCGCCAGCAGCTCGACAGCCAGCTGGCCCATCGCTGCTATGTGTCGGATCGCCGCTGGAAGAAGGCGGTTCGGCTCATCAAGGCGAGCGCCTTCTTCAATGGCCGCGATGAGGTCGCACCGGTAGATCTGCTGCTGTTCAAGGATTGTCTCTGGCATGACGAGGAGTCCCGCACCGCCCTGCTGGAGATGATGACCGAATTCTCCCGTCTCTACGGCTATCAGCAACTGGCGATGACCCGTCAGCTACTCGCCCTTCGGGATCAGTTCAAACAGCTCAAACAGAGCGTGGCCCAGCGCCTTTGCACAAAGGCCCGCCAACGCAAGCAGTGGTTTGGCCGGCGGGCTCGGGGCATCGAGATCCCGCTTGCCAATGCCAGACCCTTTGGCAAGCAGGTGCACTTCCATCTGCTCACCCCGGCGCCGCTGGATGGCAGCGATCCCGAGCGTCTCACCCGCACCCTGGTGTTCGATCGCACCTTGCTCTCCCATTGGCATCCCACCGGTGAGGCGCTGGTGGGTTATGAGTTCGGCAACCCGAAAGAGGGGCATTACGAGCTGGTGCTGGACGATGAGCTACGGCTGCAGGTGCTCGATATCCAGCGCCAGCAGATCCCGTTGGTGCTAATGGAGCGCAACGCCATCCCCGAGGTGGTGCTGGCGCCCTGGTTGCAGTCGCTCGACGAGCAGCTGGTTCAGGTCGGCAAGGTGATGCAGATGCTCAAGCAGCAGCGCAGCCTGTTCGAGCGTCACCAACAACACCTCTTTATCGACTCACGCTGGTTGCAGCAGGTGGAGGACAGCTTCTTCGTGCTGAACCGGGATCTCGAACTGCTGCGTAGCGAGCTGACCCAGTGGCGCGAGCGGTTGCCAAAGCTGGACGAGTAAGGAGCGCTCATGCTTGAGATCGGCATGCTAGATCTGGGGCTCCTGATTGGCGAAGGGGAGCTTGCGGGTGAGGTGGCGCTCCTGCTGGCGGCCTCGCCCAAGATTTCCGAATTTATTAAACGCTCCCCGCTACAGGGCAAGCTGCTGAAAAAGCGCCTGCATAGCTGGGGTGAGCAGCTTGGCGAGGAGATCCGTCACAAGCCGGTGCCGGTGGCGCTGGAGCAGGAGTACCTGCTCTATCAGGCGCATCGGCAACTGCCGATGACCGAGCTGATTGGTCGCCTGCCCGGCCTGCTGGAGTCGCTGGAGCAGTACAGCCCCTTCGCCGGTGAGGCCAGATCCTTGGTGCGCCAGTTTATGGCTCACCCCACCGAGGGGCTGCGCCAGCTCTTTATCGACAAGTGGCGCGCCAGTCTGGTGGGGAGCCTGTTGCAACTGCAGCAGCAGATCGCCGAGGCGGAGCGGGAGAAGCAGCGTCAGGAGATTGAAGATCAGCTGCTGGCGAGCCGCACCCTGGCCGATGCCCTCGATCCCAACAAAATCTCGGCTGGTGGCCTGTGGGATCTGGCTCAGGGGCACTGGCACAAGCGCAGTCTGGTGCTGGTCAAGCAATACGCCCGCATGTTGCAGCGTGAGCCTTTGCTGGCGGAGATTGCCGGTCTGCTCGGGCGCAGCGAGCGGGATCGCCGGGCGCAGGAGCAACCTGTGCCGCCGGTTCAGGTGCTGGAGCTGGAGCCAGCACCCAGCGACGATGTGCCGGACGATTTGGTGGGCATCCATCAGGCGAGCGATCTGATGCGGCTGCTGCCAAGCGAGGCGGTGATGCTGGGGCTACCGGAGCTGGAGCTGGAGTTCTATCGCCGCTATCTGGAGCGGCGTCTGCTCAGCTACCAGTCGCGAGGCACCTTGCCGCGCCAGCGCATCATGCTGCGCACTCCGGAGCTGGGAGGGCGGCAGTTGCAGCAGCGAGGCCCCTTTATCGTCTGCGTCGATACCTCCGGCTCCATGGGCGGCTATCCCGAGGAGTGTGCCAAGGCACTCTTTCTGGCGCTGCTCAAGGTGGCGATGGATGAGAAGCGCGGCTGCTACCTGATGCTCTTCTCCACCGAGGTGGCGACCCTCGAGATCACCGCAGATACCGGGCTGGACAAGGCGGAGCGCTTCCTCTCCATGAGTTTTCACGGCGGTACCGATCTGGTGCCTTGTCTGGAGAAGGCGCTGGCCAAGCTCGATGATCCTGCCTTTGCCAAGGCGGATGTGCTGGTCATCTCCGACTTTATCGCCCAGAGCCTGCCCCATCCCCTGCTCGATCAGATGAACCGCTATCGCCAGCGTCAGACCCGTTTTCACGCCGTCGCCATGTCCCGCCACGCCAAGCAGGCGCTGTTGCGGGTCTTTGACAACAGCTGGCTGCTCGATTGCGGCCTGCGCGGCCGGCTGCTGCGGCGCTTTCAGCATCACTAGTGACTGGGAGGGGGCAACCCCTCTTGGTTGTTATCCCGCCTCCTCTTTTTCGCTGTGTGTCCCCGCTTTTATTCCAACGCGATGATATCGCAGTAAAATGTGACTAGCCTGCCATTCGGGCCTCTGTCCGGGTGATAGCTTTTACAACCATTGTTACAGGGGAAAGATGGTGATTTTCCGGCATCGGCTTGCCCGATGATCTTTCCCATTGATCCGGAGTGTGTATGAGCCGACTTGCCTTGCTGCTGTTGCTGGCGGTGTTCGGGCTGGCAGCCAAACCCTTGTCCCCCGAGCAGTTGGAAAATGAACTGGGAGGGATGGAGCGGGTCTACCAGCCGATCGAGTTGCTGCGGGAGCGCGTTGCCCGTTTGCAGCGGGACGGCAACGCCTATCCGCCGTCGCAGCAGATGCGTATCAGTCGTCTGGCTTGCTGGGCCCAATCGGCCGATGACATGCAGGAGTCCCGTACCGCCATCGCCAATGCGGAGCGGATGCTGGCCATTGCGCGCGAGCAGGGTGATGACGCCGCCGTGGCGGAGCTGACGATTTGCCGCGGCTGGTTCAATCAGCTGCTCGGCGAGGTAGCGAAGGCTCGTCAAAATTACGATGAGGGGCTGCGGCTGGCAAGAGAGGCCGCCTTGCCGAAGCTGGAGGCGCTGGCGCTGGCCCGCCGGGGGGCCATGCTGTCTTTTCAGGGGGTCTCAGGCCAGGGGCTGATGGATCTCACCAAGGCACACAATATCTACGAACAGTTGGGGTTGCCCACCTGGTATCACCAGGCGCAGCGCGAGATTGCAGCCACATTTCGTCGTATGGGCCTCTATTCCGAAGCGCTCGCACCCTCAACCGGTTGAGCGAGCATTTTGCCAGAAGTCACGACGGGTTTGGTTCAGCAAGGCTAAGTGATCAATTGGCTATGGTCTATCTGCAGACCGGGCGTTATCAGGATGCGCTGGGCGAGCTTGAACGCAGCGCGGCCTTTTATAATCAGCCTCAATATCTGATTGAGCATGCCGAACGCATGGTGATGCAGGCCGAGGCTCTGCTCGGGCTGGATCGCCCCGCTGATGCCGGACGCTTGCTGACACAAGCGGCGGAGGTGCTCTCTCCCGACGTTGACCCCATCCTCCACGCGCATCTCGAGCTGGTGCGGGCGAGGTTGAGAGTCGAACAGCAGGAACCGGCGCCAGCCTTGCGTGCGCTTTTTGCTCGAGCTCTACTGGGTGCGCAGTCGGGCGCTCGAGTTGCAAGGTGACTATCCGGCAGCACTGGCCGCATTGTGGGAGCATCTGGTGCAGGAGCAGCGGCTCGATCAGCTGTTACGGGAACAGAGCACGGCCTGGGTTCGCGGCGAGTTCGAGCTGGCCCGTCAGGAGGGGGAGAACGAGCGACTGCGAGTCGAGCAGCGACTGCAGCAGCAGGAGCTGGAGCAGGTCAAGGAGCGTCGGTTCTGGCTGCTGGTGGTGATGGTGCTCTGCGGGGTACTGGCGCTGCTGACGATGGGGTGGCTGCAGGATCGCAACCGTCGGATGCGTCGTCTGGCCTTTACCGATGAGCTGACCGGCATCAACAACCGCCGTCGGGTGCTGCGGCAGGGCAGTGATATGTTGGCGCAGGCTCGCAGGCAGGGCACGCCATTTTGTCTGCTGGTGTTCGATATCGATCACTTCAAGCGGATCAACGATACCCTGGGACATCATCAAGGAGACAGGGTGCTGCAATGGGTCTCTCGGGCGGCAGATCGTCAGCTGCGGCATCAGGGTCAGTTGGGGCGTACCGGCGGAGAGGAGTTCTTGATCCTGCTGCCGGATACCAGCCTTGAAGAGGCGTGCCGGGTGGCTGAGCGGATCCGTTACACGGTGGCCAACCGGGCGTTGCCCGGTATGTCATACCCGGTAACCATCAGCATCGGATGTGCCTCTTTGCGAGACGATGATCAGGATCTGGCGGCCTTTATCCAGCGTGCCGACAATGCTTTGTATCGTGCGAAAGAGGCGGGGCGCAACCGGGTGGAGACAGACGAGTGACGGGCTGGGTATTGTCACTCACCACGGTGTCATCGCTATTGGGGAGCACGCTGATACGGCGATGATGCTCGTCCCCTGCGCTCGTTCTTGCCTGCGATGACAGATTGGCAAGCGCGAGCGCAGAAGAGCGTCAGAAGGGCGTTATGCCCAGGCGCTGCCGCCATTGAGGTGAAGCACCTCACCATTCATGTTGTTATTGCTCATCAGGAACAGTGCGGCCTGCGCATAATCCTCTCCCTCACCCAAGCGTTTCAACGGCAGGCTTTGCGCCACGGCAGCCACTTTTTGTGGGTCATTGCCCAGCGCTTTAAGCAGCATGGGAGTGCGCATGGGGCCCGGGTTGATGACGTTGATCCGACGGGGGGTCAGCTCGGTAACCAGACTGTGAGCCAGCGTTTCAACCGCGCCAGCTGCAACGGCAGGGAGTGCCTTACCTGGTTGTGGACGGCGCGTCACCATCCCGGAGGTGAGCACGACGGAGCCGCGTTCGGACAGTTTGGGTGCTGCGGCGCGGATCGCATGAACACTTCCCCAGAAGCGGCTGTCCATGTTGATTTTCAAGTCTTCGATGGCAGCGGTGAGAAAGCTGCCTGGTCGCATGACGGCGGCGGTAATGACGAGATGATCCAGCGAATCCAGCTGGCTGAAAAAGTGATTGACGGAGTCGACGTCGAGAATATCCAGTTGATGGCCACTGGCATTTGGGCCCAATTCAGCCAGTGCTGTGGCAAGCTGCTCACGGCTGGAACCGCAGATAATGACCTTGGCGCCTTGCTCGATCGCTTGTTGGGCGGTGGCCAGGCCAAGACCCGAGGTACCACCGATAATGACGATCTGTTGATTGTGCAGGGTGGAATGTTTCATGTAATGACCTCTCCATTATGTAGATACGATTTACATATTTGTAGCTGGATAGGGAAAGTCCAAGTATGAAAATTTATCAAGAGTGGTTGTTGCTGGCATGGGGAGGAGGCCAAGTCCACGTGGTCCGGATGCTGCCATCCGATTCGGAGTGTTTGATTTTCTGTTCAGTTGGAACCTGTGGAACGGCTGAGCGGCCAAATTATCATCTCTTGTCAGGCTGGGTATTTTTCACTCGCGCGGGTATAATGTCGCGCAATTTTGCTTTGACTCAGGCGAGAAGACCCATGTAACGCAACCCTCCTCCCTCTCTCCACCAGGTTGGCAAAACGCCAGCTGGCGTGGCTTTCGTTGCGTATACATGTGCCGTGAGCGGCATTCCGGATTTATTCCCACGGTGGTTGATGCCACCGCTCAATAGAAGAACGTTGAATTATGTCAGCTGAATTTCTGAGTGAAGTCTCCAAGAGACGCACTTTTGCGATCATTTCGCACCCGGATGCGGGTAAAACCACCATCACCGAGAAAGTCCTGCTGTTCGGACAGGCCATTCAGCGCGCCGGTACCGTCAAGGGCCGTGGCTCGGGCCAGCACGCCAAATCCGACTGGATGGAGATGGAGAAGCAGCGTGGTATCTCCATCACCACCTCGGTGATGCAGTTCCCCTATGCCGATTGTCTGGTCAACCTGCTCGACACCCCGGGTCACGAGGACTTCTCTGAAGATACCTACCGTACCCTGACCGCGGTCGACTGCTGCCTGATGGTCATCGACGCCGCCAAGGGTGTTGAAGACCGGACCCGCAAGCTGATGGAAGTGACCCGTCTGCGTGATACCCCCATCCTCACCTTCATGAACAAGCTGGACCGCGAAGTGCGCGATCCGATGGAAGTGATGGACGAGGTGGAGCGCGAGCTGAAGATCATGTGCGCCCCCATCACCTGGCCGATCGGCTGTGGCAAATCCTTCAAGGGTGTCTATCACCTCTACAAGGATGAGACCTATCTCTATCAGAGCGGTCAGGGCCACACCATCCAGGAGAAGCGGGTGGTCAAGGGGCTGAACAACCCGGATCTGGATGCCGCCGTCGGTGAAGATCTGGCCCGGCAACTGCGTGACGAGCTGGAGCTGGTGCAGGGCGCCTCTCCCGAGTTCGATCACGATGCCTTTATCGCTGGCGAGATGACCCCGGTCTTCTTCGGTACCGCGCTCGGTAACTTCGGTGTTGACCACATGCTGGATGGCCTGACTGACTGGGCGCCGTCTCCCATGCCGCGCAAGGCCGAGAGCCGCGAAGTGGTGGCGACCGAGGAGAAGTTCTCCGGCTTCGTGTTCAAGATCCAGGCAAACATGGATCCGAAGCACCGTGACCGTATCGCTTTTATGCGTATCGTGTCAGGCACCTACAGCAAGGGCATGAAGATGCGCCATGTGCGTATCGGCAAGGATGTGAACATCTCCGACGCCGTGACCTTTATGGCCGGTGACCGTGAGCAGGCGGAAGACGCCTTCGCTGGTGACATCATCGGTCTGCACAACCACGGTACCATCCAGATCGGCGACACCTTCACCCAGGGTGAAGATCTCAAGTTCACCGGTATCCCGAACTTTGCGCCGGAACTGTTCCGCCGCATCCGCCTGCGCGACCCGCTCAAGCAGAAGCAGCTGCTCAAGGGACTGGTCCAGCTCTCCGAAGAGGGCGCGGTACAGGTGTTCCGTCCGCTGATCAGCAACGATCTCATCGTCGGCGCGGTCGGTGTGCTGCAGTTTGACGTGGTGGTTTCGCGCCTGAAGAGCGAGTACAACGTCGAGGCCATCTATGAGGCGGTCAACGTTTCCACCGCCCGCTGGGTGGAAGGGACCGACGTCAAGAAGTTCGAAGAGTTCAAGCGCAAGAACGAGGTCAACCTGGCCCTCGATGGCGGTGACAACCTCACCTATATCGCACCGACCATGGTCAACCTGCGCCTGGCACAAGAGCGCCACCCCGACGTGGAGTTCCGTCAGACTCGCGAGCACTGATCACCGCTGGTTTGCTTATTGGCAGATAATCAAAGAGACCCCGCTTCGGCGGGGTCTCTTGTTTTGTGCCGTTTTGTCTGTTTAAGGAGGGATGCAGGGGGAAATGGTTCAGCATATACCAGTCGCAAGCAGCCCTCACCCTAGCCCTCTCCCGGAGGGAGAGGGAACCATCAGAGGTCTGCCTGAAAGATCGCGGAAGTGTTTTTGCCCCCTTATCCCCCTGCGCGAGAAGGGCTGGGGATGAGGGAGTTCTACTCCAGGTCTAACACCATGCAAATCTCGCAATCCCCGTGGCCGGTGCAGCCAAGGGGGGCGGGCAGGTGTTCAAAGCCCAGTGATTCGTACAGGCTGGTAGCCTCGCGCAGTACCTCTGTGGTCTCCAGATAGCAGCGTTGATAGCCCAAACCGCGAGCGGCATCCAGTGCCTGCAATACCAGCCGTTTGCCAAGGCCCAGTCCGCGCAGGGCGGGCATAAAGTACATCTTCTGCAGCTCGCAGACTCCCTCTTCTCCGGCCAATGGCGCGATACCACCACCGCCGAGGATGGAACCGTCCGGCCCTTCGATGACCCAGTAGCGACTCTTCTCCCCCTGATAGCTCTGGGAGAGGGTGTCGAGATTGGGATCGGATACCCCATAGCCCTTGTCTGCGGTGAGGCCATATTCGGCCGAGACGGCGCGGATCACCAAGGCGATCTGGGCATTGTCCGCCGCCGTGATGGGGCGGATCTGGTAACCCCGCTGGCGACGGGCGCGGGAGAGGGCGCTGCGATAGAGCCGCAGCCCTTGCCACAGCTGTTCCCGCTCGGACAGGCTCAACTGCGCCAACATCTCTTCCATCGCCCCGTCCATCTCCCGGTGCAACTCCAGCAGCATCCCCTGACCGTTGACGGTGAGGCGTGCTTCCTTGCTGCGGCCGTCGGAGGGGTGCGGGTGCCAGCTGATAAGCTCCCGCTCGGCGAGGCGGGCCAGCGGACGGCTGGCGTTGGATTTGTCGATGTGCAGCTTTTCTGCCAGCTGCTGATTGGTGGCCGGGGCGTTTTCCAGCTCGATCAGCAGGTGAGCCTCGATGGGGGTGAGGGCCAGATTGCCGCACTGCTGGGAGAGCATGCCGAGTTCGCGAACCAGATCGCGCGACAGGGCGCGCAGGGGACGGGGATCCATGTCGTGGTTTCCTTTTTAGTTGTGCATGACAACTAAAATAGCGTAAAAGTTGTAATTCGCAACCTTTTGGCTGTGATGGCTTGCAGAATTTGGGGTGAGCGGCAGCCCCGTTGATTGGGCAGCCGCAGGTGGGGCGGTCGTCAGGCGGCGGCTCTGATCCCCAGTTCAGGGCGGCGGGAGAAGCAGCGGGCGAGCAGCAACATGGTGGCGACGCCTATGGTGCCCAGCACCAGCCAGGGGAGGGCCGGTTGTCCCTGTTGCAGCGAGAAGTCATAGAGGGAGCCGCCGCCCACATAGCCGGTCATGCCTCCCAGCGCCAGTCCGAGGCGGCTGAAGCCCATGTAGCTGCCGCGGGCTGTGGGGTTGGCCAGCCGGGTCATCAGGGTCTCCCGGGCCGGTTCGCAGATGATAATCCCCAGATAGAAGCAGGCCAGCAGCACGAAGATGCCGGAGAGGGTGCTGACGAAAGCGACCAGCCCGATCCCCACCGTCATCAGCAGGATACCTGCCATCAGGCGGCTCTCCAGCCGATAGCGTCGCTCGCTGAAACGGGCGATAGGGTAGAGCAGCGCCAGTGACAGCGCCGTTTCCAGGCTGTACATCCAGCCCACTGCCGTGGTGGTGCCGGAGAGCTGCTTGACCAGAATGGGGAAAATCAGCATCACCTGTACCCACAGCATGTAGTAGCCGCTCAGGATCAGTACCAGTCGGCAGAAGGCGCGATCCGCCAGCACCTGTCCCAACCCTTCCCGCATCGGAGTCGGTTTGACTGAGAGGCGGTAGGCGGGCAGCAGGGTCCAGTTGCACAGGGCCGCCAGCGTGAAGAGTCCGGCGCCCAGCAGGCAGACGTAGGTGAAGTCAAAACGCAGCAGCCAGCTGCCGAGCAGCGCACCGGTGACGGCTCCCGCGCTCTCCAGCATCATCAGCAGGGAGATAAAGCGGCCCCGCTCATGGGGACGGGTAAATTTGATCACCAGTGCGGCCCGTGGCGGGTCGAACAGGCAACCGCCCAGACCCGAGAGGAAGCAGGAGAAAATCAGCATGGCGCCGCTGTCGGCCCAGGCCAGGGTGGCAAAGCCGACGGCGCGCAGCAACATGCCGGTGACGATGAGCGGGCGGGCGCCGAAGCGGTCGGCCAGCGAGCCGCCGAAGATCCCCAGCCCCTGCTGGGTCAGCTGGCGCAGGCCGAGGGCCAGCCCCACCAGACCGGCCGCCCAGCCGAGTTGATCGACGAAGCGCAGGCTGATCATCGGCATCACCACAAAGAAACCCAGGATCACCAGTGTGGTATCCAGCGCCAGAAACCAGCGCCCCCAAAACCTCGCCCTATCGACCATAACGCCCTCTCATTCACAGATACCTTCATTCTGGAGAGGGTTTAGATATAGTGGTAGACGACAACTACCTATATTTCATATCAGGATTATTTATGTCTATGGATCTGGACGATCTGCAACTGCTGCTGGATGTGGCCGAGCTGGGCAGCTTCAGTCAGGCGGCGGCCATTCGTGGCTGGTCACAGCCGCTGGTGAGCCAGCGGATTGCCCAGTTGGAGGAGAGCCTTGGGGCGCCGCTGTTTCAGCGTCATCGGCGTGGCGTAACGCCGACCCGTGCCTGCGAGGAGTTTCTGCCATCGGCCCGCTCTGCGCTGGCGATCCTGAGCGAAGGGCGGCTGGCACTGCAGGGGGCGCCTGCGCTGCCTTGTATCCGTCTCTCCAGCCTGCCATCCCTCACTTCGGTGGTGTTTGGCTCGCTATTGATGGAACTGGTGGATGAGCCGTTTGAGATCCGCTGCACCACGGATCACTCCGGCGAGATCATGCAGTCGCTGCTGACCGGCGAGGCCGATATCGGCTTTGTGCTCAAGCGTCCGCCGGTTGCGGGCCTGCAGATGGAGCTGCTCTGTTGCTCCCCCATTATCGCTATCGCCTCGCCATTGCATCCGCTGGCCGGTTGTCACGGCCTCACCCTGGAGGATATTGCCGACCAGCGGCTGGCGCCTCAGGTATGGGGGCCGGGGTGTGACGTCTTTATCCAGCAGTTGCGGCGGCTGCGACGGGCCGCCAGCCCCCTGCATGCGGTGCAACCCGCCAGTGCAGCGCGGGATCTGGCGCTGGAACACGGGTTTATCACCCTGATGCCGGAGCTGGCCATCAAGCGGGATCTGGAGGTAGGGCGGCTGGTCAGGCTCGATGTGCGCAATCTGCCGCAGGAACATTGGGACGTGATGATGGCGTGGCGCGGTGGCAAGCGGCCCAACCAGGCCCGGGAGACCGTGTTGGCCACCGCCCGCACGCTGGCGAAACGGTGGCGCAATGAATAGAGCGATGCGGGACAAGGCCCGCATCGGGTGGATCAGTAGCTGGCCTTGAGGGTTACGCCACTGAACGCGGAAAACCCTGACAGCTGCACATGCCAGGTGCCCGCCTTGGGATTGGTGAAGGAGCAGCTTTCGTTATTGCCCCCCTTGTAGGGACGGCAGTCGTAACTGCTGCTGGTGGGGGCGCTGCCAAAGCGGACGTAGAGGTCGGCATCACCGGTGCCGCCGCTGCTGCTGATCTGCAGCGACCTGGTGCCCGCCGGTACGTTCAGGGTGTAGTTGAGCTTGCCACCCTTGCTGGCGGCGAGGTTGCTCACCAGCACGCCGTTTTGCAGTATGTTGTCGCTCGGTGGCGGCGTGGTGCCGCAACTGGCATCGACCCCGACGGTCTGGAAGGCGCGTGCCACATCCGCCTGACTGTAACCCAGATCGGCGGTCGCCCGGCTGACGCCGCAGGCCCCTTGCTGGTAGTTGGTGTTGGCGCCCCAGTAGAGGCGGTTGGCCAGCAAGAACACTTCAAATGCCTTGCGGGTGTTCCAGCCACTGCTGGTGGCGAGCAGGTAGAAGGCGCGGTTATAGACCCCGGAGCTGTGGTGTACATCCATCCCCTCCTGATAATCTGCCGCATGGCCGATGGATCTGCCATCCCGGGTCGGATCCTCGAAGTAGCGCAGGGAGCCGTTGCCCTTGAAGATCTGGGCGCCGACCAGCCAGTCGTTGCTCCCCTTCATGTAGAACTCGGCCGCTTCCCCCGCCATATCGGAGAAGGCCTCGTTGATGCCGCCGGATTGTCCTGAATAGATCAGCCCGGAGTTCTGCTCGGTAAAGCCGTGGCTCACCTCGTGGGCCGCCACATCGAGGCTCACCAGCGGGTGGAAGGTGGTGGCGCCGTCACCGAAGGTCATCTGGCTGCCATCCCAGAAGGCGTTCTCGTAATTCTTGCTGTAGTGAACCCGCATCTTCAGTTTGAAGGTGAGGGGCGCCGTGTTGTACCAGTTGCGGTACATGTCGAACACCACGTTGCCGAAGTAGTGGGCGTCGTTGAGGGGCGAGTAGGCGCCGTTGATCTCCTTGACCCGGTTCTCCGGGCAGGTGAACTGGTGGATGGCGCCGCCAGAAGTGGCGTGGTTGAGGTTGATGGTATCGACGTTGGGGCTGGTCATCTGGCAGTTGTCATCGACTACGAGCGGGCCAAAGTCGGTGCCGTAGACGTATTTGCCGGTCTTGATGTTGCCCCCCGGGCCGGTGGCGTCCTTGTGGTTGATCCCCTCCCAGCGTTTGAGCTCCTCACCGCTCTGGGCATCAAGAATGACGAAGGGGCGGCTTGGCTTGTCACCTTCCGCAACGAAGGAGACCTGATAGACCAGTCGGGCCAGACCGTTCTCGTCCTGCATCACGTAAAGCTTGATCTGCTCGTTGCTCCCCTTGCTGCCCGCCTTGGCCTTGCTGGCGGCATCCTGTGGCGAAAGGGTTGCGACCGGGCTTGCCACATCCTGATCGATCTGGCGCAGCATGCGTCCACTGGCCTGTTGCAGCTGGCCGTTCAGGCTCTTGTCAGCCACCACCACCTGACCCATTACCGGGATGCCGTTCCAGACCTGCTCGTAGCGGATCCGCTGCTGGCCGTTGGGCAGCTTGACCACCCGCACCTGACGAAACTCGCCATCTTCCAGCTGCAAGGTACCACTCGCGGCACTGAGGCCTGTCATGGCCCGGATGCCGTTTGCCGTTACGTTGATCTCTACCTCTTGCGCCGCCAGTGCGGCGCTTCCCCAGCAGGCCAGCGCAACGGCCAGATAAATTTTATTCATCTCTTCTTTCCTTAAATCGATGAGGTTGATAAACCGACCGAAGGTCGGGCGTTTTGAAGCTAGTGCCGGTGGGGGAAAGTGCCCCCTGTCAAAAGTGACAGCGCAGCACAAAGGGGTAGCAGGATCTGCCAAAGTGCCGTTTGGGGGGATTAATCGGCGTCATGTGGAGAGCATTATCCGGTTTCAGACACCCACCCTCCTCTTTTGAGGGAGGAGAGTACGTGCGCTGTCACCTTCTGCGAAGCCTGCCGGAGAGGGGCCGTAAAAGTGGCTGGCGCGGCCAGTGGCGATTGGCTACATTGGGTGCTGATTCGCGATTTGAGCACTGATTTGAAAGGAGAATCCCATGTTTTCATGGCAGTTGGACGACGAGCTTGCGCTGCTCTTCTTGCAGCCCGATATGGCGAGCGAACTGTTTGCCCTCTGCAATGACAACCGGGAGTACCTCTCCCAGTGGCTACCCTGGCCGCCACTGATCCAGCGCCCCGTCGACAGCGCCCTCTTCATTCGCAGTGCTATCGAGAAGTTCGCCCGCGGCGAGGGGCTCACCACCGCCATCGAGTATCAGGGGGAGGTGGTGGGGGTCATAGGTTACAACAGCATCGATCACGACCTTGGCAAGGTGGTCATCGGCTACTGGCTGGCGGAGCGCTGGCAGGGTAACGGCATCATCACCCGGGCCTGTCAGGCCCTGATCCACCACGCTTTTGAGGAGATGGGGGTGGAGAAGGTGGAGATCAGCGCCACCACCGATAACGAGCCCAGCAGAGCCGTCTGTGAGCGGCTCGGGATGCAGTTGGAGGGGGTGACCCGGCGCGCAGAGCGGCTGGGCAACCGGATTGTGGATCACGCCCACTACAGCTTGCTGCGCGATGAGTGGCTAAGACAGCGGGAGTCCTGATGGCGCTGCCACATATCAAGACGGCTCGTACCCACCTGACCATACTGTCGCCGGATCAGGCCCCCATGATGCTCGACTTCTACCGGCGCAACCGCGCACATCTCGCCCCCTGGGAGCCGCTTCGGGACGAGCACTTCTACACCCTCTCTTACTGGCATGCCCGGCTGCAGGACAGCTACAGCCAGTTCTTCAACGGCACCGGCGTCAATCTGGTGGCCCTCGATCCGGCTGGCGAGCGGGTGATCGCCACCTGCAACTTCAGCAATATCCTGATGGGGGTCTTCAAGGCGTGTCATCTGGGCTATGCCATCGACCAGCAGCATCAGGGACAGGGGGTGATGGGAGAGGTGCTGTCAGCCGCCATCGACTACCTGTTTCGGGAGCACGATCTGCATCGCATCATGGCTTGCTATATGCTTGTCAATCAGCGCAGTGGTGCCTTGCTGGAGCGGCTCGGCTTCGAGCGTGAGGGATTCGCGCGGGCGTATCTGATGATCAATGGTCGCTGGGAGGATCACATCCTCACCTCGCTGATTAATCCGGCCCCCTGATTGTCAGATAAAAAAACGGGCCCGAAGTTGCCTTCGGACCCGTCTTCGAATGAGGTGCAGGCTTAGTTGGCCTTGGCATCGCTCACTGCAGCTTCAACCTTGGTAGCGGCTTCGGTAGCAGCTTTTTCTACGGTTGCAGTCGCTTCGGAGGTGGCCTTCTCTACGGTAGAGGTGGCTTCGCTAGCGGCTTTTTCTACAGTGGCAGCAACTTCGGCGGCCGGAGCAGCAGCAGGAGCGGCAGCTTTTTCTTCTTTCTGACCGCAAGCAGTCAACATCAGACCCAGGATACCGGCTACCAGTACTTTGTTCATGTGCATTCCCTCAAATAAATATGGAGAGATGGTCTGTGCAACCATCACAGCGCCCACCGTTGCCCGGTATTGAAACAAGAAGCCGGGAGGCAGCAGGCGGGCGCAATATAGCCCCATTAGTTACCGATGAAAACGGATATCACAATGACATTTTTTCGTGCCGTTGATAAAAAGCTCCACTGCAACGACTGATATCAATACAAGATGCCGTCAAATAGCGCTGATTGCACAATAAAACACCGCTTTGCTGCCATCTTGTGGCGGTTTAACAAGATCAAGGTTGGTCAAGTGCGGCCGATGACCCGCACCTTAGTCAGACAGCTTTTGACAGGGCAGCCGTTTTCCCTCAAGGTGGCTCTGACGGGCCAGATCCAGCAGCGCCATCACCGCCAGCGCTTCACTTGCTGGCACCGGGTTGCTCCCTTCGCCCTTGATGGCGGCGCAGACACCGCGATAGTAGGCGCCATAATCCCCCGCCTCACCCACCACGCTCTGCTGCTGCAACTGACCATCGACAATGCGGCTGAGCTGACCGGGTTCGCTATCCACGCCCCAATCAGCTGCGGGTGGCCGTTTGCCCAGCTTGAGCTGATCTTCCTGCACATCCATACCGAATTTGACGAACGAGCCCTGACTGCCGTGAATGACAAAGCGGGGCATGGTGGCCGATACCAGACAGCTGCCATGCAGGATCACTCGCATCTCGCCAGACCGTTCACCATAGCCCAGCACCACATGGAAGTAGTCATCAGCCAGGGCGCCGGGGCGCTGTCCGGCAAGGTCTGCCTGCAGCCAGTCCGGTTGGCCGAAGAGCTGTAGCGCCTGATCCAGTACGTGGGGGCCGAGATCGAACCAGAGGCCGGAACCCGGGCCACCCGCTTCGCGCCAGCGCTGGCGCACTTCGGGGCGATAGCGATCGAAGTGCGATTCGAACTGGGCTATCTGCCCCAGACTCCCTTCTACCAGCAGACGGCGCACGGTAAGGAAATCCCCGTCCCAACGGCGGTTGTGGAAGATGCTGAGCAGTCGCTGCTGTTTTTCAGCCAGTTCGACCAGCGCTTGCGCCTCGGCCAGATCCAGTGCAAAGGGCTTGTCGATCACCACATGTTTACCTGCCAGCAGCGCCTGGCGGGCGAGGGGGGCATGGGTGTCGTTGGGGGTGGCGATCACCACCAGATCGACGGTCTCATCGCTTAGCACCTCCTCCAGTGAACCGACCCGGCAGCCGGGCAGATCGGCCTGCACCTTGGCAGCATCGCGGCTCACTACCCAACTCAGGGACAAGCCCGGCGTGGTGGAGAGGAAGGGGGCGTGGAAGGTTTTGCCTGCAAAGCCATAGCCCACCAGGGCTGCGTTGAGAGTGTGGCTCATCGGGAGTTCTCCGCTGACATCGAGTGAGTGGGGTTGCCATCGCAGGCAATCTGCCGGATGGCCATACGCTGTAAAGGCGATACAAACGAGAAGGGGGCCGATGGCCCCCTGAGTGTGCCCATCAGAGCACAGGATTTATTGCAAACACAAGCGGCGGCCGCGTCGGGTCATCAGCATCACCAGAGGCGGCAGCAGCAGCCACATATGCAGCGCCAGCTGGCTGAGCGGGTCGTGCATCAGGGCGCAGGTCAAGCCAACCAGGGCGCCGGAGCCGCTCATCTGGAACAGGCCGAGCAGGGCGGCGGCGGTACCGGCGCAGTGGCCGAACGGTGCCAGCGCCATCCCGGCAGCCGAGCCCAGAATCATGGCAAAGCCGATGCTGGAGAGGAATACCGGCCCCATCATCGCCAGCGGATGTTCGATGTGCATGGCCAGAGTCAGGGTGATGGCCGAAAGCATCAACACCAGCAGGCCGATGCGCAGGGTGCGTCTTGGCCCCACCTTGGCGATAAAGCGCGGCGCCATGAAGCAGGCCAGAATGTTGAGCGCGGCGTTGGCGGTAAACCAGTAGCTAAAGCCGCTCATGTCCAGCCCCAGTTTCACCATCAGCTGCACCGGTGCGGCGGTGACATAAGCGAGGATCACCGCCATCGCCAGCATGCACAGCGCCGCATTGAACAGGAAGCTGGGGGAGCGCAGCACCGGGCTGTAGCGGGACCAGCTGATGAGGGCCCCTTCACTGCGGGTCTCCTCCGGGCGGGTCTCCGGCATCCGCCACATCAGCCAGCTGCCGACGATGAGCGCATAACCGGCCATAAACCAGAAGTTGGCAGACCAGCCCGCCTTGGCGGTGAGCCAGCCACCGAGCAGGGGGGCCAGCGCAGGAATAAAGCAGATGGCGCCATTGAGATAGGAGATCATCTGACCGCTCTTTTTCGGGCCATAGCTGTCACGCACCACCGAGAAGGCGGCGACCGAAGTAGCGCAGGCGCCGAAGCCCTGCAGCACCCGGGCCAGCATCAATTCACCGAGGCTGGCGGCAAAACCGGCCCCCAGCGCGCTCAGGCCATAGAGCAGCACGCCGCCCAGCGCGATGGGCTTGCGACCGTAGCGATCGGCCAGCGGGCCAACAAGCAGTTGCCCCAGCCCCATGCTGAACAGGAACCAGGTGATGGTGCCCTGCATCAGCGTCACTTCGGCGCCCAGCTGCTCGGCCATCTGCGGAATGGCGGGCAGGTAGATGTCGATAGCCAGCGGACTGAACAGCACCAGTAGTACGAGTAAAAGTATCAATGGCATCTGTCACCTCTTTAGTCAGCCAGGTTAATGAATTGGGGCGCGAGTCTACTGACTCACAGTAATGAATAGAAATGGTATTTAATCACTTTGGTTATTCCATTATGGAAACATGTATTAAAAAGCTGGTTATTCGATGGCGGCAAATCCCCCGTAACCCCATCACAGCGGGTGTAATTGACGCTTTTACTAAACGCTTGCGCCGCATAGAATGCGCAGATTATTTTTGCGGAGGTGCTCGATGAACAAGCTTGTCCTGGCAACAGGTAACCAGAAAAAGGTGAAGGAATTGGCCGCCATGCTGGCCGATATGAAGATCCAGGTGATCCCACAGAGCGAGTTTGCGGTCTCCGATGCCGATGAGACCGGCACCACCTTCGTCGAGAATGCCATCATCAAGGCCCGCCACGCCGCCCGCATTACCGGTCTGCCCGCCGTGGCCGATGACTCCGGTCTGGAAGTCGATCTGCTGCAAGGGCGCCCCGGCGTCTACTCCGCCCGCTTTGCCGGTGTGGGTGCCGGCGACAAGGCCAACATCGAGAAGCTGCTCGGCGAGCTGCAAGGTGCCCCCGAGTACCTGAAGAGCGCCCGCTTCTGGTGTGTGCTGGTCTATATGCGCCACGCCGACGATCCCACCCCCATCATCTGTCAGGCGAGCTGGGAAGGGATGATCATCGACGAGCCGCGCGGTCAACATGGCTTTGGCTATGACCCGGTATTCTTCGTGCCGCATCACGACTGCACCGCCGCCCAGATGCCCGCCGAGCTGAAAAACCAGCTGAGCCATCGCGGTCAGGCGCTGGCCAAGCTCAAAGCGGCGCTGGCTGCGGCGCACTGAGTCACTTCGCCACCTTGTCGGTTACACACGGTCAATTACACATAGTCATCTACAATGGGGGCCTTGAGCCCCCGTTTTATTGGAAGCCCCATGCTGCAACTGCCGCCGCTCTCTCTCTATATTCATGTGCCCTGGTGCGTCCAGAAGTGCCCTTATTGTGACTTCAACTCCCATGCCCAGAAGGGGGAGTTGCCTCACCTCGAATATGTCGCCGCTCTGCTGGAGGATCTGGATCAGGATCTGAAGTGGGCCCAGGGGCGGCCGCTCTCCTCGATCTTTATCGGCGGCGGCACCCCCAGCCTGTTGACGGTGGAGGCGATGCAAACCTTGCTGGACGGGGTGCGGGCCCGTATTCCGCTCGCCGCAGATTGCGAGATCACCATGGAGGCGAACCCGGGCACGGTGGAGGCGGACAAGTTCGCCGGTTTCCAGCGCGCCGGCATCAACCGTATATCCATCGGGGTGCAGAGCTTCCAGCAGGAGAAGCTGACCCGCCTCGGCCGCATTCACGGCCCGGAAGAGGCGCGCAAGGCCGCCGCACTGGCCCATGCCATCAAGTTGCCTACCTTCAATCTGGATCTGATGCACGGTCTGCCGGATCAGAGTCTGGATGATGCCCTTTATGACCTGCAGCAGGCTATCGACTGTGCCCCACCGCACCTCTCCTGGTATCAGCTCACCATAGAGCCGAACACGGCATTTGCCTCCAAACCGCCCAAACTGCCGGAAGATGACACCCTGTGGGACATCTACGAGCAGGGCCACGCCATGCTCACCGCCAGCGGTTATCGCCAGTACGAGATCTCGGCTTATGCCAAAGAGGGCTACCAGTGCCATCACAACCTCAACTACTGGCGCTTTGGTGACTATCTGGGGATCGGCTGTGGTGCTCACGGCAAGGTGACTGATCTCGCGAACCAACAGATCCTGCGCACTGCCAAGGTGAAGCATCCGAAAGGGTATCTGGATAAGAGTCGCCCCTATCTGGACGAGCAGTGGCAGGTGACGGCAGACGATCTGCCGCTCGAATACTTTATGAACCGCTTCCGCCTGTTTGAACCGGCCCCCAAGGCGGAGTTCGAGGCCTATACCGGCTTGCCGTTGGAGCGGGTCGAGACGGTGCTCGCCATCGCCCAAAGCAAGGAGCTGATCGAGGATCTGGGAGAGAGCTGGCAGCTCACTTCTCTCGGCCACCGTTATCTCAACGTGTTGCTCGAACTGTTTATGGATGAGTGAAAACTGGTTCACGATCTGGCTGCGAAGCCGTGATCAAGGTTCATGCGCTGCTCGGAAGCCTCACGTATATCTATACGCTCCGGTTCCTGCGCTGCTCTTCACCTCGCTGACAGCTTCTCGCAACAGGTCGTGAGGCAGTTTTGGCGAACCGTGTTTCGAGATAACAATCAGGGCGCCAATGGCGCCCTGATTGTTTTGGTCGGTAGAAACCCGCTCAGTAGCAGACGCGGATCATCTGCTGTTGGCCGGGCTCCCACCGCTTGCCGAATTTGGCCTTGCGCTGGTAACTCCCCTTGCCCTTCTTGTTGCGCTCGACCCGGCTGCGAAACAGGGGATCACAGAGCAGGGCATGCAGATGGTTATCCTTTATCTCGCCGCGCTGATGGGCATAGTTGCCCCCTTGCGCATTTTCCTCACGGGGGAGGGCGGGTTGGTCGACCCGAATCTTGGCCATGATGGCTCCTCTTCTTTTCTCTTGGTGTGTTGATTCTTGTGTCTGGATGGCTATTTTCGCTGCGGGCGCCTGTTCAGGCTAGCGCCCGACAACCGGATGCACTGGCACCGGTTAAAAACGCGGCGACTTTGTCACCAAATTGCCGCCGGAGCAATGCGTCGGGCGCGCCGAGTCAGTCACACTGAGCCAGGCACGCTCAGTCAGGCATACCATGTCAGCCATGAACCGGGTCATGCTGGTCGTGGTTGTGATGCTCGTGATGGGCCGGGGCGCCAGATTCCAGCGTCTCGAGGATGGCGCAGTGCTCCGCCGATCGCGGCCCGCCGCAGCAGATATTGGAGAGCTCGCGCAGGTTGTCGCGAAAGCGGGTCAGTTCGATGATCTTCTGCTCCACCTGGGCCAGCTTGGTGTCGGCCACTGCTTTCACCTCCTGACAGGTGACTTTGGCCTTGTTGGTATCGAGGTCGAGCAGCTCGCCGATATCGGCCAGCGAGAATCCCACCGACTTGGCGCGAATGATGAACTCCAACCGCCGCTTGTCCTGTTCACTGTAGAGGCGGTAGCCGGATTCGTTGCGGATCCCCGGTGAGATAAGCCCGTTCTTCTCGTAAAAACGCAGGGTATCTGCCTTGACCCCGCATGCCTTGGCCAGTTCACCGATCCGATACATGCTCTCTCTCCCCTTGAATGTATGCCGCCACAAAAACCGGAATCCACTATCACCCCTTTGCCCATGGATTGCCAGCCAAGGGCATAAAAGGGGCAGATAAACATCTCCTGGCGACCCTTTTTCCCATAAAACACTGAAAGTGAAAACGTTTCGAGAAAATCAAGTGGAAAACGTTTAACGCCGCGCCAAATAAGGCTTTGCTGTTTCAAAAAATCCACCACAGGTCACATTTTTTGTGTAGAATACGCGCCCATAACAGAGCGCCGCACCAAGCGGGCATTTCCTAAAACGCTTTTGCCGGATGTCGGGGCGAGAGTGGTTTGCGAAATCCCCCACTTCCATTTATTTGGGGACTCTCTGTGTTGAGCCTCGCCTCCCATGGAACGGTCCCCGTTATGTTGAGGACGATAGTGTGATGGAACAAGCTCGACCCATTCGCCGTGCACTGCTGAGTGTGTCTGACAAAACTGGCATTCTGGAATTTGCCAAGGCACTCAACGAGCGTGGTGTTGCCCTGCTCTCCACGGGCGGTACCGCCAAGCTGCTTGGCGAGGCGGGTCTGCCGGTGACCGAGGTCTCTGACTACACGGGTTTCCCTGAAATGATGGATGGCCGGGTCAAGACCCTGCATCCCAAGGTTCATGGCGGCATCCTCGGCCGTCGGGATCAGGATGACGCCATCATGGCCCAGCACGCTATCTCCCCCATCGACATGGTTGTCGTCAACCTCTACCCGTTTGCTGCCACCGTGGCCAAAGCGGGCTGCACCCTGGCCGATGCGGTCGAGAACATCGACATCGGCGGCCCGACCATGGTGCGTTCTGCCGCCAAAAACCATAAAGATGTCGCTATCGTCGTCAAAGCTGCCGACTATGATCGGGTTATTCGCGAAATGGATGCCAACGGCAACAGCCTGAAACTGGCGACCCGTTTCGATCTGGCCATCGCCGCCTTCGAGCACACTGCTGCCTACGACGGCATGATCGCCAACTACTTCGGCACCATGGTGCCCTCTTATGGCGACAACAAGGAGGGTGACGAGGAGTCCCGTTTCCCGCGCACCTTCAACAGCCAGTTCATCAAGAAGCAGGACATGCGTTACGGCGAAAACAGCCATCAGGCTGCCGCCTTCTACGCCGAAGAGCATGCTGCTCCGGGTTCCGTCTCCAGCGCTATCCAGCTGCAGGGCAAGGCGCTCTCCTACAACAACATCGCCGATACCGATGCTGCGCTGGAGTGTGTGAAGGAGTTCGACGAGCCGGCCTGCGTCATCGTCAAGCATGCCAACCCCTGCGGCGTGGCCATCGGTAGCGACCTGCTGAGTGCCTACGATCGCGCCTACCAGACCGACCCCACCTCCGCCTTTGGCGGCATCATCGCCTTCAACCGCGAGCTGGATGGCGCCACTGCCGCTGCCATCGTTGCCCGCCAGTTTGTCGAAGTGATTATCGCCCCGACCGTCAGCCAGGAGGCCCGCGATGCGGTCGCCGCCAAGCAGAACGTGCGTCTGCTCGAATGCGGCCAGTGGACGGCTCCGGCGCAAGGGTTTGACCTCAAGCGCGTCAACGGCGGTCTGCTGGTACAGGAGCGGGATCTCGGCATGGTGACGCTGGGTGACCTGACCGTGGTCAGCAAGCGCCAGCCGACCGAGGCCGAGCTGCAGGATCTGCTGTTCTGCTGGAAAGTGGCCAAGTTCGTCAAATCCAATGCCATCGTCTACGCCCAAAATGGCCAGACCATCGGCGTCGGTGCCGGCCAGATGAGCCGCGTCTACTCCGCCAAAATCGCCGGTATCAAGGCGGCGGACGAAGGGCTGACCGTGGCGGGCTCCGTGATGGCCTCCGATGCCTTCTTCCCGTTCCGCGACGGTATCGATGCTGCCGCGCAGGCCGGTATCTCCTGCGTGATCCAGCCGGGTGGCTCGATGCGCGATCAGGAGGTGATCGATGCCGCCGACGAACACGGCATGTGCATGGTGTTCACCAACATGCGCCATTTCCGTCATTGATGGGTCAGGGGCTGCCGATGGCGGCCCTTTTGTTGTCTCTTTTCAACTGACTATTTCCACTGACTGACGGCCCGGGTGGCCGTCCAGTGACCACAAATAGAAGCGAGCGATACGATGAAAGTACTGATCATTGGCAACGGTGGCCGCGAACACGCTCTGGCCTGGAAGGCCAAACACTCCCCACTGGTACGTCACGTTTTTGTGGCGCCGGGCAACGCAGGCACCCAGCTTGAGCCGGGTGTCGAGAACGTCGCCATCGAGGCGACCGATATCGAAGGGTTGCTGGCCTTTGCCAAAGAGAAGCAGGTCGGCCTCACCATCGTCGGGCCGGAAGCACCGCTGGTGAAAGGGGTGGTCGATGCCTTCCGCGCAGCCGGTCAGCCGATCTTCGGCCCAACCGCTGCCGCTGCCCAGCTGGAAGGCTCCAAGGCTTTCACCAAGGATTTCCTGGCCCGTCACGCCATTCCGACCGCCGAGTACCAGAACTTCACCGAAGTGGAGCCTGCGCTCGCTTATCTGCGCGAGAAGGGCGCCCCCATCGTCATCAAGGCTGATGGTCTGGCGGCGGGCAAGGGGGTGATTGTCGCCATGACCTTGCAGGAAGCGGAAGACGCGGTGCGCGACATGCTCTCCGGCAATGCCTTTGGCGAAGCGGGCTCCCGGGTGGTGATTGAGGAGTTTTTGGAGGGGGAAGAGGCGAGCTTCATCGTCATGGTCGATGGCGAGCACGTGCTGCCGATGGCCACCAGTCAGGATCACAAGCGGGTTGGCGACGGTGATACCGGCCTCAACACCGGCGGTATGGGGGCTTACTCCCCGGCACCTGTGGTAACCGCCGAGGTACATCGACGCGTGATGGAGCAGGTGATCATGCCGACCGTGCGCGGCATGGCGGCCGAAGGTAACGTCTATACCGGTTTCCTCTATGCCGGTCTGATGATCGACGGTGCAGGCAATCCCAAGGTGATCGAGTTCAACTGTCGTTTCGGCGATCCCGAGACCCAGCCCATCATGCTGCGGATGCAGTCCGATCTGGTGGAGCTCTGCCTGGCCGCTTGCGCAGGCAAGCTGGATCAGAAAGAGGCCATCTATGATCCCCGCGCCGCTATCGGCGTGGTGTTGGCGGCGGGAGGCTATCCCGGTGATTACAGCACCAATCACCCCATCAGCGGCTTGCCGGTGGATGAAGTGGCGGGCGAGAAGGTGTTTCATGCCGGTACCCGCCTGGAGGGCGATACCAGCCTGACCGCTGGCGGCCGCGTGTTGTGCGCCACCGCCCTCGGCCACACTGTGGCAGAAGCCCAGCAGCGTGCCTATCAGCTCGCTGGCCGCATCAAGTGGGATGGCGTCTTCTACCGCAAGGATATCGGCTGGCGCGCCATTGCTCGCGAACAGGAGTAACTGACGCAAGCCATTGGCCCGCTGATCCAGACCCCGCTACGGCGGGGTTTTTTGTCCCTGTTTACCGCTTTCAACCATCCTCATGGTGCGCGTCACCTGCGTTCAATCAGTTACCAAGCGCAAACAAGCGCGGCATATCTGTCACTATTTGCCACAAAAAACAGCATTTTTCACAAACTTTTCACCCTGAGTCATGGCATCATGCCTTGATGAATTCTTGTTTGGATTCATAAGTACCCCTAACAATTCGAGCATGTCGTTATATAAGGAAATCCCATGTTGAAAACCGTTCGCCCCCTGCTGCTGCCCCTGATGTTTGGCCTGATGACCCTGCCTGCCGTGGCGGGTGATCTGGAACAGCCGATGAAGAAGATTGGCTTCAACTACAAGCAGGCCGTCAAGGCTGATGATGCAGCCACTATGGAGAAGCACATCAACGAGATGAAGGCCCAGCTGGATGTGGCCAAGCAGAAGAACATGCCAGCCGCCAAGAAAGAGAAATTCCTTGAAGGGATGAACGAGGTACAGACCGAGCTGGACGCCAGCCTTGCCGCACTCAAGGCGGGTGATGAGGCCAAGGCACGCGAACATCTGGCCAAGGTCAACGACCTGAAGAAGGAGTACCACAAATATGCCAAGCAAAAAGGGTGAGCCCTTTCGCTGGGATCCGCTGGTTCGCCTGACCCACTGGGGCTTGGCGGCGGTCTGCATCGGCAACCTCTGGGTTAACGAAGCGGGGGAGGAGTGGCACGAGTGGCTGGGTTACGGCGCCATTGGGCTGGTCTCCTTGCGTCTGCTCTGGGGGCTCACTTTTGCACGTGGCTACGCCCGCCTTGGTGCCCTTATCCCCAGTGGTGAGGATTTTCGCCAGCAGGCGCGCGAGATGCGTGAGCGGCAGCCTCCGGCTCCGGGTCATCACGGTAGCGGCAAGCTGGCCGTGTGGGCGCTCTGGCTGGTTGTGCTGGCCACTGCTGGCAGCGGCTGGTTTCAAAATACCGAGACGGGATTTGAACTGGGGGCTGACGAGTGGCATGAGTGGTGCGTGGTGGCGCTGCAGGGACTGATTGGTCTGCATCTGCTGGCCATCGTCTTCACCTCTTGGCGCCAGCGCAGCAATCTGGTTACCCGGATGCTGCCTGCCATCGGGCGTCGCTCATCCATCCAGAGCAGCAGCAACGAGCAAACCTGAGGCTCAGCATTAGGCTCCTTGTCTCTGAGTGAGGCGCCTGATCCGGACCCTGCCCAGACCCGCCCATGGCGGGTCTTTTCTATGACCTCATCCAGCTCATCACAGGGCATTGCCCGATACGTAGATGCAAAAAGGCCGCTCATTATGAGCGGCCTTTTTCAATTTGGTGGCCCCTGGGGGACTTGAACCCACGACCAATCGATTATGAGTCGACTGCTCTGACCAACTGAGCTAAGGGGCCAAATTGTGCGTTTAGCGGCGTGGATTATAGGGGAAGAGGAAAGGGCAGTCTATAGGCATATCAACCACTTGGCGACTAATTGTCCAGGTCGATAGAGGGTGCAAAGCGGGTCGCAAGGGTAAATGTCAGACAAAACAAAGCCCCGCATGGCGGGGCTTTGGCAGAGCAGTTTGACACAGGGTCAGGACTATTCGTCCAGGAAGCTGCGCAGCACTTCCGAGCGGCTCGGGTGGCGCAGTTTGCGCAGTGCCTTGGCTTCGATCTGACGAATACGCTCACGGGTAACGTCGAACTGCTTGCCCACTTCCTCGAGGGTGTGGTCAGTGTTCATGTCGATACCGAAACGCATCCGCAGTACCTTGGCTTCGCGGGCGGTAAGGCCAGCCAGCACTTCGCGGGTGGCGTTGCGCAGGCTTTCGCTGGTCGCCGCATCGGCTGGCAGAGCCAGGGTGGTATCTTCGATAAAGTCGCCCAAGTGGGAATCTTCATCATCACCGATGGGCGTCTCCATTGAGATAGGCTCTTTGGCGATTTTCAGTACCTTGCGGATCTTGTCTTCCGGCATGCCCATGCGCATCGCCAGCTCTTCCGGGTTCGGTTCGCGACCCATCTCCTGCAGCATCTGACGGGAGATACGGTTGAGCTTGTTGATGGTCTCGATCATGTGTACCGGGATACGGATGGTACGTGCCTGATCCGCGATGGAGCGGGTAATGGCCTGACGGATCCACCAGGTAGCATAGGTCGAGAACTTGTAGCCACGACGGTATTCAAACTTGTCTACCGCCTTCATCAGACCGATGTTGCCCTCCTGGATCAGATCCAGGAACTGCAGACCACGGTTGGTGTATTTCTTGGCGATAGAGATAACCAGACGCAAGTTGGCCTCAACCATCTCTTTCTTCGCACGGCGGGCTTTGGCCTCACCGATGCTCATACGACGGTTGATATCCTTGATCTGGGCAATCGACAGACCGGTCTCTTCTTCAATCTGCTGCAGCTTGCCGATGGCGCGCTGAATATCCTCGTCCATTTCAACCAGACGGGGAGACCAGGCTTTGCCAGCCTGCTTCTGGTATTCGAACCAGGCAGTTTCACACTCATTGTTGGTGAAGGCCGCGACGAAGGTTTTCTTCGGCATCTTGGCCTGCTCAACGCAGAGCTTCATGATGATGCGTTCCTGCACGCGGACGCGCTCCATCATTTCACGCATGTTGTTGACCAGGCGATCGAACTGCTTGGGCATTAGGCGGAATTGACGGAATACATCGGCCAGCTGGGCGATGGCGGCCTGGGTATCTTCGTGCGCGCGACCATTCTTCTGAATGGAGAGGCGGGTCACTTCATACTGGGCACGCAGTTCACCAAACTTCTCGCGAGCGACTTCCGGATCCGGACCACCGTCACCGTCGTCGTCAGAGCTGTCGCCATCTTCGTCTTCGTCTTCTTCGTCTTCTTCATCTTCGTCGGCCAGATCGTCTTCGCCGAGCTCGGAACCGATATGCGTGGCGGTAGGTGCCATGTCTTCGGTTTCGTTCGGATCAATAAAGCCAGAGATGATGTCAGAGAGACGCAACTGCTCGGCTTCGTACTTGTCGTACTGTTCGAGCAGGTAAGTAATTGCTTCAGGGTACTCGGCTACGGAGCTTTGTACCTGGTTGATACCGTCTTCGATCCGCTTGGCGATGTCGATTTCGCCTTCACGGGTCAGCAGTTCGACGGTACCCATTTCCCGCATATACATGCGGACGGGATCGGTCGTGCGACCAATCTCAGATTCAACTGATGCCAGAGCCTGGGCCGCTGCTTCGGCAGCGTCCTCATCGGCGGTACCACCTTCAGCCATGATAAGGTCATCGGCATCCGGAGCGTTTTCAACCACTTGAATGCCCATATCGTTGATCATCTGAATGATGTCTTCGATCTGGTCTGAATCGACAATGTCTTGCGGGAGGTGATCGTTCACCTCGGCATAGGTCAGGTAGCCCTGTTCTTTACCTTTGGCAACGAGGAGTTTAAGCTGAGACTGCGGGGTTTGCTCCATAGAACTCATCCGGTTGGTGTTGCTAGGTTGCGCGTACAGTGCGCTGCTGCGCAAATAGCCAATTCTAATAGAAAACCGCCAGACATGCTATGTCTGGTTGCGGCGTCGGTCATGAGAAACCCCTGCCCGCAGTATTGTCGGGGCCAGGTGGTTATAAAATTTTTGCTTTTCATCCCGTCGATTCGGGCAACGCTATCCATATTGAGACTAATCACTCAAATATCAAGCCCCACTCTCATTTCTTTTCTCAATTTGCACCTCTCTTATCAGCATCATCAGCTCTTGGGTTTCTTCGGAGCTTAGTCCTTCCTGAGCCACTTTGGCCTGTAATTCTTCGATCCGCTGTTTCAGAAACTGGTTGATGAAGCCGACAAAGGTGTCCTGCAATTCTCCCAGAATATCCGGCTCTTGATCGAGTTTGATCTCCTCGAACAGGTCGTGCATGGCCAGCTGAGCAAGGATCTCTCCTTCCTTGGTACCACGCCAGTGTTCCAGCAGGATACCGGTTGTGATACCGGGCTGTGCCAAGATTTGCTGATGCAGTTGCAGCAGGAACTTGATGCCCTGTACGCGTAGTCCGGCCAATTCCGGCATGGGGGGAAGCTCAGCCGTTACTGCCGGATATTGCACCATCAGTGCCAGCGCACGCCGCAGTGGCGTCAGCTTGGCTGCCTTGGGTTTGTTGACCTCGGCCTTGGGCTGACTGTTGCGGGCAAAGAGCTCGGCGATGCGCTGCTTGTTCTCACCCCAGCGCATCATGCTGGAGAGGCGGGTGATCAGCCCTTCGCGGGTAAACCCTTCCGGTACGCGACGAATAAGCTCGGCGGCCTTGTTGGCCACTTCGAACTTGCCTGCCTCACCGGAGAGCGCCGCATCGCGACCGAGACGCTCGAACATGAAGTCGGCGAACGGCTGGGCTTCATCGAGCAGGGCTTCAAAACCCTCCTTGCCGATCTGGCGTACCAGCGAGTCGGGATCCTCGCCATCGGGCAGGAACACGAACTTCAGCTCGCGGCCATCCTGCAGATGAGGGAGGGCATTATCCAGCGCGCGCCAGGCGGCTTCACGACCGGCGTTGTCACCGTCGTAGCAGCAGACTACCTCGGCGGTGGTGCGAAACAGGGTGTGGATATGGTCGCTGGTCGTTGCAGTACCCAGCGCCGCCACCGCATAGTCGATGTCGTACTGACCGAGTGCCACCACATCCATGTAGCCTTCCACCACCAGGATCCGGCGTGGATCCTTGTGTGCCTGCTTCACCTCGTAGAGACCGAACAGCTCCCGCCCTTTATGGAAGATGGGGGTTTCCGGCGAGTTCAGGTACTTGGGGGTGCCATCACCCAGCACCCGGCCACCGAAACCGATAACCCGGCCACGCTTGTCGCGGATCGGGAACATGATGCGATCGCGGAAACGGTCATAACTCCCCGGGCCATTGTCACGGGTGATCAGCATGCCGCCCGAGATAAGCAACTGCTCGTGATCCCGGCTGGCGCCAAAGCGACGGCGTACCTGATCCCAATCGCTGGGTGCATAGCCAATGTTGAATCGTTTGACCACTTCGCCAGTCAGACCGCGCCCTTTGAGGTACTCCACCGCATGGGGAGCACTCTTGAGATTGCTCTCGTAGAAGCGGGCGATCTGGTTCATCAGCTCGAACAGATCCTTGCTGACGGCGGGCTGGCTATTGGCCGAGCCGCCGATGCTCTGTTCGCGAGGCACCTGCATGCCTTGCATGCTGGCGAGCTCTTCGATGGCATCGGGAAATTCGAGACCGTCGTACTCCATGACAAAGCCGATGGCGTTGCCGTGGGCGCCACAACCGAAACAGTGGTAGAACTGCTTCTCCTGGCTGACGGTAAAAGAGGGGCTTTTTTCGTTATGAAAAGGGCAGCAAGCCTGGTAGTTCTTACCGGCTTTTTTCAGCCGCACTCGCGAGTCGATCAGCTCGACTATGTCTGTGCGTACGAGCAGATCGTCGATAAAGGATTGGGGGATCCTGCCTGCCATAACCGTCCTGTTTCATTGCGGAGAAAATAAAAAAGCCGCGCATTCCAAGGGAAGCACGGCTTCTTCGACCAAACAAGAGAGTTGCCTGTTACGCCAAGCGGGTTTTCACCTGAGCACTGACGGCGCCGACATCGGCACGCCCCTGAATTTTCGGCTTCAAGACAGCCATGACCTTGCCCATATCAGCCATGACGGCAGCACCACTTTCAGTGATGGCTTGCTCGATCAGGGCAGCAATTTCATCTGCGGTCAGCTGTTGCGGCAGGAATTCCTGCAACACAACGATCTCGGCGGACTCTTTGTCGGCGAGATCCTGGCGACCTGCAGCTTCAAATTGGCTGATGGAATCGCGGCGCTGTTTGACCATTTTGGTCACGACAGCGAGGATATCCTCATCATTCAGCTCGATACGGGTATCGACTTCACGTTGCTTGATTTCTGCCATCAACAAGCGGATCGCTCCCAGACGTGCCTTATCTTTGGCAAGCATGGCGAGCTTTTGCTGATCCTTGAGTTGATCCTTCAGAGACACGGCAATATCTCCCGATTAGTACAGGCGGATACGACGTGCGTTTTCGCGAGACAGCTTCTTGGCGTGACGCTTGACAGCAGACGCTTTGGCGCGCTTACGAATGGTAGTCGGCTTCTCGTAGAACTCACGGCTACGAACTTCGGACAGGATACCGGCTTTTTCGCAAGAACGCTTGAAACGACGCAGAGCAACGTCAAACGGCTCATTTTCACGGACTTTGATTACTGGCATGTGCCTTTCACCTCAGTGATAAATTGTTAGCTGATCTTCAATCGATCAGCATGTCTTAAAATGGTGCGAAATTATACTCTGGACAGGGAATGAAAGTAAACCCGCAGAGATCGCTCTGGTTTAAAAAACCCGCGAAGGTTACCATAGCCGTCTCATTTTAGCAGTGAAATTTTTTAGCAATGCGTGTATTGGGCATAGAGACATCCTGTGACGAAACCGGGATCGCGATCTTCGACGATCAAAAAGGGATCCTTTCCCATCAGTTATACAGCCAGGTCAAGCTGCATGCGGACTACGGTGGCGTTGTCCCCGAGCTCGCCAGCCGGGATCATGTTCGCAAGACGATCCCGTTGATCCAGGCCGCATTGCAAGAGGCGGGACTGGGCAAAGATGACATCGACGGCATCGCGTATACCGCGGGGCCGGGTCTGGTTGGCGCCATTCTGGTGGGGGCGACCATTGGCCGCTCGCTGGCGATGGCTTGGAACAAGCCGGCCATCGCCGTCCACCATATGGAAGGGCACTTGCTGGCCCCCATGCTGGAAGAGAAAGCTCCCGAGTTCCCCTTTGTGGCGCTGCTGGTCTCCGGTGGTCACTCCATGCTGGTGCGGGTTGACGGCATCGGCAGTTATCAGCTGTTGGGCGAATCCATTGATGATGCCGCTGGCGAAGCGTTCGACAAGACCGCCAAGCTGATGGGGCTGGACTATCCGGGTGGTCCGCTGCTCTCCCGTCTGGCCGAGAAGGGCACTAAGGGGCGCTTCCACTTCCCCCGTCCCATGACAGATCGTCCCGGGCTAGACATGAGCTTCTCCGGTCTCAAGACCTTCACCGCCAACACCATCGCCGCCAATGGTGATGATGAGCAGACCCGCGCCGATATCGCTCGGGCGTTTGAAGATGCGGTGGTCGATACCCTGGCCATCAAGTGCCGTCGTGCTTTGAAAGAGACCGGTCTTAAGCGTCTGGTGGTCGCTGGCGGCGTCAGTGCCAACCGTCATCTGCGTGCCCAGCTGGCCGAGCTGATGGAGAGCCTCAAGGGCGAGGTGTTCTATCCGCGCACTGAATATTGCACTGATAACGGCGCCATGATCGCCTACGCCGGTATGCAGCGCCTGAAAGCGGGCGTGTTCGAACCTCTGGTGGTCAAAGCCGTGCCGCGCTGGCCGCTGGATACCCTGGATCCGGTCTGATCCGAAGGATCCCGCCTTCTGGCGTGGTGGTGAGTACCATGGTGGCCTATTACTCCGGCAATCCGGCAGCGGTGGTTATAGCGCCGCTGGCACGCTGTTGTGGTGTCTGCTGTCGCCGTGGTTGAGCCATCCGGATAATACGTCAGGTCTCTCGCTGCTAGACAGCCAAGCCAAGTACAGAGTAAAGAGATAAAAAAATCCCCGCCAACTGGCGGGGATTTTTGTTTGGCTATCGGCAGGCGACAGGATTACAGCAGGATGCCGCCGAAGAAGAAGCCCAGCGCCACGGCGATGGCGATGGTGGCGGTGCCCGGTACGAAGAAGGGGTGGTTGAAGACCGCCTTACCGATACGGGTGGAGCCGGTGTCGTCCATCTCTACCGCGGCCAGCAGAGTCGGGTAGGTCGGCAGTACGAACAGGGCGCTCACAGCTGCGAAAGAGGCAATCGCAGTCAGCGGGCTGACACCCAGTGCCAGTGCGGCAGGCATCAACGCTTTGGTGGTGGCGCCTTGTGAATAGAGCAGCATGGCAGCGAAGAACAGCACCACGGCCAGCAGCCAGGAGTACTGGTTCAGCAGGTCGCCAGCGATCAGCTGGATGGTGTCCATGTTGCCTTTCACGAAGACGTTACCCAACCAGGCGACACCCAGTACGCAGATACAGGCGGACATACCGGACTTGAAGGTCGGCATGTTGGTGACCTGGGTGGCGTCCAGTTTGCACACCAGGGTCATGATGGTGGCCGCGGCCAGCATGATGCCCATGATGGCGCCGTCACGGGGGATCGGCGGGTTGGTGATCAGGCCCACTTTACCGGAGATGGCAGTTGCATAAGCCATGACAGCAACGATGGCGGCGATGAAGATCCAGACAGACAGTTTGGCGTACGGTTTGATCTCGAGCTTGGTGGTACCACGCAGTTTGATCAGACCCTTGGCTTTGCGTTCCAGATAGACTTCGTCCTGCTCCAGCGGCTTACCCATCATGTTGGCGATGAAGGCGCCCAGGATACAGGCCAGGAAGGTAGAGGGGATGCAGATTGCCAGCAGGGTCAGGTAGTCAACACCAAACGGCTCGAGCATACCGGAGAAGGCAACCACAGCGGCAGAGATCGGGGAAGCTGTGATGGCGATCTGAGAGGCGACAACTGCGATGGAGAGCGGACGGGACGGACGGATCCCCTGCTCTTTGGCCACTTCCGCGATCACCGGCAGGGTGGAGAAGGCGGTATGACCGGTACCGGCCAGCATGGTCATCAGGTAGGTGACCACCGGGGCGGCGAAGGTGATGTATTTGGGGTTCTTGCGCAGCGCTTTTTCTGCCAGGAAGACCAGATAGTCCATCCCGCCAGCCAGTTGCATACAGGCGATGGCACAGATGACGGACGCGATGATCATGATCACATCCCAGGGGATGTAGCTGACCAGTTGATCGCTCGGGATGGGCATGCCCAGACCCCACGTCAATACCAGTACCCCCAGACCACCGGCAAAGCCGATGCCGATGCTGCCTATCCGGGCCCCCAGATAGATAGCGGCGAGCACGACAAGTAACTCGATTCCAATCATAGCGATAACTCCATTTTTTAGTTTTTGGTTTTTATTTGGCAAAAAGCCAATTCCCGATCGGGCTGGGGATAAAGACCAATCGGGAACTGACTTTATGGGCCGGGAAGATCCCGGCCCACACTCGCTTATACGGCAGCTTCGCGGGTGAAACGCTTGGCTTTGTATTGCGGGTTCATCAGGTTCTCAATGGAGAGAATTTCGTCCAGCTGCTCGGCGCTCAGCAGGCCGCGCTCAAGAACGACTTCGCGGACGTTCTTGCCGGTCTGGGCACAGATCTTGCCGACGATATCCCCTTCGTGGTGGCCGATGAAGGGGTTCAGGTAGGTCACGATACCGATGGAGTTCAGCACGTGATTCATGCAGATTTCCGGGTTGGCGGTGATACCTTCCACGCACTTCTCGCGCAGGGAAATACAGGCTTTTTCCATCAGGCTCAGGGATTCGAACATCGCCTGGCCAATCACCGGCTCCATGACGTTCAGCTGCAGCTGACCGGCTTCGGCGGCGAAGGTGATGGTGATGTCGTTACCGAATACCTTGAAGCATGATTGGTTGACCACTTCCGGGATAACCGGGTTGACCTTGGCCGGCATGATGGAGGAACCGGCCTGCATTTCCGGCAGGTTGATCTCTTTCAGTGCTGTGCGCGGGCCGGAGGAGAGCAGACGCAGGTCGTTACAGATCTTGGACAGCTTCATGGCCAGACGCTTGATGGCGCCGTGCAGCATGACGTAGGCGCCGCAGTCAGAGGTCGCTTCGATCAGATCTTCTGCAGGCACATAGGCACGGCCGGTGATCTCGGCCAGACGCTTGATGGCCAGTGCAGAGTACTCGGGCGGAGTGTTCAGACCGGTACCGATGGCGGTCGCGCCCAGGTTCACTTCCAGCAGCAGCTCCTGGCAACGCTTGATGGATTTGATCTCTTCGCGCAGGGTCACGGCGAACGCGTGGAACTCCTGACCCAGGGTCATCGGCACGGCGTCCTGCAGCTGGGTGCGGCCCATCTTCAGTACTTTTTTGAACTCTTCAGCCTTGGCATCGAATGCCGCGATCAGGTGCTCCAGCGCATGCAGGGTCACGTCAGTGCTGTTGACCACGGCCACGCGGAAACCGGTGGGGTAAGCATCGTTGGTGGACTGGCACTTGTTGACGTGGTCGTTCGGGTTGATGACGTCGTAACGGCCTTTCTCCAGACCCATGATTTCCAGGGCGATGTTGGCCAGTACTTCGTTGGTGTTCATGTTGACGGAGGTGCCGGCACCACCCTGGTAAACGTCGACCGGGAACTGGTCGAAGCATTTGCCGGTGTTCAGCATCAGGTCGCAGGCTTCTATGATCTTGTCAGCAATTTCAGGACGGATGGTACCGAGCTCGCCGTTTGCCAGTGCAGCAGCTTTCTTGGTCAGCACCATACCGCGGACGAATTCCGGAACGTCAGAAATCTTCTGAGAGCTGATCTTGAAGTTCTCGACAGCGCGCAGGGTGTGCACACCGTAGTAGAGATCATTGGAAACTTCTTTGGTGCCCAGCAGGTCTTCTTCAATGCGGACGTTCTTGATGTCGCTCATTGTAATGCCTCAGAAATCAGATAAATGGAAAAATCCTCACCGAGTGGTCGCGAGTTCCTTGCGCACAGCTCATCCTGAAGCACCACACATCGAGTGGGGCGGTTGGGAGAATGACCTCCCGAAAAACTAATCAATATACTACTCCAATTGAGGTATCGGTTATTAGAGGTGGATCACTAAATTTGCGACATTTTCAAATTACTTTGAGGAAAGTACACATATGTTATGAAGTTTTTATCATGATGATTTTTATAAATTTTTGTGACTTTTTGCTGGTTTTTTAGATTGCTGATGACGTAGGAGTCAGTTGACCAACTTGAAAAGAGGGGGGCTGCCCCCATTTATTCAGGGCAGAAAGTGGTGATGACGGGGCGGCAAAATCGCCTCTGACCATCGTTGGATGGGCGCCACTTTTTCTCAATTTACCGGTGCTGGAGTGGATATGGGCAAGTTGTTTTTGTTGTTGGTGGGTCTGGTTGTACTGGAACTCACCGTGATGATCGAGGTCGGCTCGGTAATCGGGGCGCTGCCGACTGTCGGCTTGCTCATACTGACCGCGGTATTGGGCTCCTCGCTGGTGCGCAGTGAAGGGATCAAGACCCTGTTCAGCGCCCAGCAAAAGATGCAGATGGGCGAGATGCCGGGCCGCGAGGTGATGGGGGGCATGATGTTGGCGTTGGCCGGTCTGCTGCTGATCATTCCGGGTTTTGTCACCGACTTCTTCGGGGTCCTGCTGCTGCAGCCCTGGCTGCGTAACAAACTGGCTGACAAGCTGATCGGCAGCAGCCAGTTCCGGATGCAGATGGGTGGCTTCCAGCGTACTCAATCGCCGTTTGGCAACGCACCGTCCGATGATCATCTGGGGAACGCCAAGCAGGGCGGCACCACTATCGAAGGCGAATTTGAGCGTAAAGAGTAATCGACGAGACGAAGACCCGAGGCGAGTGACTGAATCAGGGTTTGCCCTGATGGCACAAGGCCTCGAAGCGGTGTCGGGCATACCACCATGCGAGGGTGCCCGCCGCCAGATTGGCCAGCAGTATCCCCAGATATATCCCCTGTTCTCCTCCCAGCTTTGCCCCCAGCCAGGCTCCTGGCAACAGAAAACCAAACAGCCGCAATCCGTTGAACAAAAACGAGATACTGGATGCTCGCACGCCATTGAGTGCCGAGGCCAGCAGCATCACCATGCCCTGAAAGCCGTAACCGATCGGCACCAGATGCAGATAGAGAATAATCAGGCAAATGACCTGCGGATGATCGCTGAACAGGTTGGCGATGAGTGGCGCCAGTAGCCAGGTCAGGCCATAGATGGCGAGCTGGAACAGTAGTGCAAAGCGCATGCTGCTCTGAAGTGCGGCTTTGGCCCGGGCCGGATTGCCAGCGCCGCAGTTTTGCGAGATGAAAGGGGCCAGTACGGAGGCGAGGGCCATCATCACAATTAGCAACAGCGCCTCGACCCGCGACGCGGCACCATAAGCGGCCACCACCTCGGTACCCAGTCCTGCAAAGATCGTCATCAGCACCGCATTGGCCAGGGGGTTGAGCATATTGGTAAAAGAGGCGGGGACGGCGACATGGAGCAGCGCCCGCCAGTGGGTCAGCAACCGGGCCCGCGGCGAGAGGCGCCACAGCAGCAAGCCTTCCCGATGACGCAGGATATAGAGGCTGACCAGCATCGCCATCAACCAGGAGATAGAGGTCGCGATGGCGGCCCCGCGGATCCCCCATTCGGGAAAGGGACCGATACCGAAGATCAACAGAGGATCCAGTACCCCGTTGACCAGCCCGGCTACGGCCATCACCAGACTGGGGGTTTTGGTGTCGCCGGTCGCCCGGATGGCGGCATTGCCCACCATGGGCAGCACCAGCATGGGGACGGTGAGATACCAGATCAGCATGTAGTCATGGATGAGAGAGATAAGCTCGGCACTGGCCCCCAGCAGAGTAAACAGAGGCTTGATGGTGAGAGCTCCCCCCGCGGAGAGCAGGGCCACCATGATCACCGCCAGAAACAGGCTGTCGGTGGCGAGATGGGCCGCCTCATCGTGTTTGCCCTGCCCCAGGGTATGACCGATCACCGCTGACAATCCGGCGCCCAATCCCATCGCCAGCGAGGTGACCACAAAGGTGACGGGAAAGGTAAAACTGATGGCAGCCAGAGCTTCGGTTCCCAGCATACCGATAAAAAAGGTATCGACCAGATTGAAGGCCAGAATGGCGATGATGCCGAAGATCATGGGGCCCGTCATCTGGCGCAGTACGACCGGAATAGGGGCTGTCAGCATGGGGTTGGTGCGGGTCAAGGGCTCGTCTCTACAGCTGGCTTTGAAGGTTCTGGCATGGAAACCGGGCGGCTTGAACCGACCTTGCACCAGAGTGCGGACATGGCTGAACCATCGAAGATGTTTATAGTACGTGAAAAAATTTTTTTTGTATTTGCCCTTGAAGGGTTAGCAACTCTGCCCCACATCAGGGACATATCTAATTTGGCCTGGAACGGCCATTCCTCAAAGCAACAATGAGACTCATTTTGGGAGAGTTATCGATGAAAATTCGTCCACTGCACGACCGCGTCATCATCAAGCGCATCGAAGCTGAAGCCAAATCTGCCGGCGGTATCGTCTTGACTGGTACTGCGGCCCAGAAGTCCACCCGTGGTGAAGTGCTTGCCGTGGGGACTGGTCGCATCCTGGATAATGGCGAAGTCAAAGCGCTGGCCGTGAAGGTTGGTGACAAGGTTATCTTCAACGAAGGCTACGGTGTGAAGACCGAGAAGCTGGATGGTCAGGACGTCCTGATCCTCTCCGAAACCGACATCCTGGCGATTGTCGAAGAGTAATCCATCCTCCTTTTCCCCGAATTGATTTAAGGATTGAAGAAAAATGGCAGCTAAAGACGTTAAGTTTGGTAACGAAGCCCGCATCAAGATGCTGGAAGGCGTAAACATCCTGGCTGATGCCGTCAAGGTGACTCTGGGCCCGAAAGGCCGTAACGTGGTGCTGGACAAGTCCTTCGGCGCCCCGACCATCACTAAAGATGGTGTTTCTGTTGCGCGCGAAATCGAGCTGGAAGACAAGTTCCAGAACATGGGCGCCCAGATGGTCAAGGAAGTGGCTTCCAAGGCGAACGATGCCGCCGGTGACGGTACCACTACTGCAACCGTTCTGGCTCAGGCTATCGTCAACGAAGGTCTGAAAGCCGTTGCCGCCGGTATGAACCCGATGGATCTGAAGCGCGGTATCGACAAGGCCGTTGTGGCTGCTGTTGCCGAGCTGCAAGCGCTGTCTCAGCCGTGTGCTGACAGCAATGCCATCGCTCAGGTGGGCACCATCTCCGCCAACTCCGACGAGAAAGTGGGCAAGCTGATTGCCGAAGCCATGGACAAAGTGGGTCGCGATGGCGTCATCACCGTTGAAGATGGTCAGGGTCTGGAAGATGAGCTGGCAGTTGTTGAAGGTATGCAGTTCGACCGCGGCTACCTGTCCCCCTACTTCATCAACAAGCAAGAGACCGGTTCCGTTGAGCTGGACGACCCGTTCATCCTGCTGGTTGACAAGAAAGTCTCCAACATCCGCGAAATGCTGCCGGTGCTGGAAGGCGTTGCCAAAGCGGGTAAACCGCTGCTGATTGTTGCTGAAGACGTAGAAGGCGAAGCCCTGGCGACTCTGGTGGTCAACACCATGCGCGGTATCGTGAAAGTGGCTGCCGTCAAGGCGCCTGGCTTCGGTGACCGTCGCAAGGCCATGCTGCAGGATATCGCCGTACTGACTGGCGGTACCGTCATCTCTGAAGAAGTTGGCATGGAGCTGGAAAAAGCGACTCTGGAAGATCTGGGTCGTGCCAAGCGCATCGTCATCACCAAAGAGAACACCACCATCATCGATGGCGTGGGTGATGCCGGTGTGATCGAAGGTCGTGTTGCCCAGATCCGTCAGCAGATCGAAGAGACCTCTTCCGACTACGATCGTGAGAAGCTGCAAGAGCGCGTAGCCAAGCTGGCTGGCGGTGTTGCCGTGATCAAGGTGGGTGCTGCTACCGAAGTCGAGATGAAAGAGAAGAAAGCTCGCGTAGAAGATGCTCTGCATGCTACCCGTGCTGCCGTTGAAGAAGGCGTGGTTGCCGGTGGTGGTGTTGCGCTGGTTCGCGTTGCTGCCAAACTGGCTGGCCTGCGCGGTGACAACGAAGACCAGAACGTCGGTATCAAGGTTGCCCTGCGCGCCATGGAAGCCCCGCTGCGTCAAATCGTCATCAACGCCGGTGAAGAAGCCTCCGTCATTGCCAACGCAGTGAAGAACGGCGAAGGCAACTTCGGTTACAACGCTTACAGCGAACAGTATGGCGACATGCTGGCCATGGGCATCCTGGATCCGACCAAGGTAACCCGTTCCGCCCTGCAGTTTGCCTCTTCCATCGCCGGTCTGATGATCACCACCGAGTGCATGGTCACCGAACTGCCGAAGAAAGATACCCCTGCTATGCCTGACATGGGCGGCATGGGTGGCATGGGCATGATGTAATCATCCCCCTTGCTATAGTTGACAAACGGCTCGCTCAAGGCGAGCCGTTTTTTTATATCTGGCTAAACTGAGTCTGTTGAGACAGCAAATCTGGGGGCGATATGAAAATGTTTGGTTGGCTGACACTACTGTGTTCATTGGTCATCATGCCGGTGATGGCTGCTGAGGCGCTGACGGGGCCGGTGATCCTGAAAGTCGGTGGCAACATCAGGTCGGCAGACGAAGTTGATGGCAAGGTGTTGTTTGATCTGGCTAAACTGCAGGCTCTGCCGCAACATGAGATAGTGACAGGCAACCCGTGGGTGGATAAGCCGCACACCTACAGAGGCCCAAAACTGGCCGATGTATTGGCTGCAGTCGGTGCGGATGGCAAGACCATTACGTTGACAGCACTGAACAGTTTCCAGATCCGCATTGAATGGGACAAGGTTGCCAAATACGAGCCCATTCTTGCATGGGAAGACAATGGGGCTGTCATGCGGGTGCGTGACAAGGGGCCGGTCTGGTTTATGCTGCCTCTTGATCAATATCCGGAATTGAAGCGATCCGAATATACCGACATGATGATCTGGCAGCTGGATTTGATAGACATTCAGCACTGATAAAAACAGCACGGGAGCATGGGGTGAAAGGAAAGACTAGGGCGTGGCCACTGCTCGTCATTCTGTATGTATCCATCCTGTTGTTTACCGGGAGCACCCTCTATTGCCTGATGCAGATCCAGAATGCGACCAGAGCGATGGAGAAATACACCTATGATGTCTCCTGGGCGCTGATGCAGTTGCAGCTGGAGCTCGGGCGTTTCCTCAATGCGGTAGAGGTCTATCACTATGGCGGGATTGATCATGACACCTTGATGTTGCGTTATGACATTCTCTGGAGCAGAACGCCCATCCTGTTGAGCGGCCAGCTGCGCAAGAGCATGCAGGACAAGCAGAAAACCTTACGTCTGGTGCAGCTGATTGAAACCAATATTCGCCAAATAGAGCCCGACATCACCAAGTTGCAAAGCGGGGCATCTGACTATCAGCAGATCATGATGCGCCTTGCCCCGCTGCAAGAGCCGCTCTCCTACTCCCTCGCTTCTGTGATGCAGAAGAACATCAACGTCTATTCCGAGAACGATCGCCATTTTGGCCAATTGCGTAATGCCTTGTTGCTGATGGTCTCCGGTCTGGTCATGTCAGTGCTGCTGCTCAGCATGCTGCTTATATATGAAGGGCGTCGCCATTTCAGAGCAGCCAGACGGGATCCGCTGACCGGGTTGTCCAATCGGGTTGCTTTGCTGGAGCGGATGGAGCTGTACGCCACACAGGAAGTGCCGTTTGGACTGGTGCTGGTCGATATCAACGACTTCAGGGATATCAACAGCAAGTTTGGCTATGACACAGGTGATTATCTGCTTTGTGAGTTTGCCACCCGGATCAGAGTGCTCTGTGAAGAGGGCGAGTGGAGCGGACGTCTGGGGGGGGATCAATTTGCCATTATTCAGCGTGGCAGCAGCGATCTGCGTCAGGTCAGGGAGTTGGTAGCGCGATTACTGCATGCGCTGAAGCAAGATATCGTCTATGACAACTATCCCTTCCGGCTCGAAGTCGGGATCGGCATTGCCTTCTATCCGATGGACAGCGACAAGACTCAGGAGTTACTGAGTCGTGCGGAGCAGGCCCTGTTCCATAGTCGCAAGACCCATGCCCCCTATGTGATTTACGATAACTCCCTGCTCAACGAGACGGCGCGGCGTAAACATTTGGCGTCGGATATGATCATGGCGCTGGAACACAATGCGTTGGAACTCTATTACCAACCCATCGTCAATCTCGAGAGTGGCCGCTGTGAAGCTGTCGAGGCTCTGCTGCGCTGGCGGCATCCGGAACTCGGCTTCATTCCGCCAAACGAAGTGATCATGGTGGCCGAGGAGTTCCAGCTTGCCGAGCGGGTTGGGAGCTGGGTGCTGAACACGGCTTGCGAGCAGCTCTATCAGTGGCACCAGCTTGGTATGGTTGATCTGCAAATGTGTGTGAATATCTCGCCAGGCATGTACCAGCGTAATTTGCTCAAACTGGTGGCCAAGGCATTGATGGAACACCACCTGCCTGCCCGTAGCCTGGTCTTGGAGGTCACGGAAGATACCACCATGCGCGAAGTGAAGAACTCGCTGCAACTGATGCAGGATCTCAATCAGCTGGGGGTACTGCTGGCATTAGACGATTTTGGGACTGGCTATTCCTCTTTGAGTTATCTGCAAAAGTTACCGGTCAGCAAGGTGAAGATCGACCGCTCATTTATACAGGGAATTGACACTTCACTGGAGGCATCCGAACTGGTCGCAAATATTTGCCGGATGGGGTCGATGCTGGGCAAGAGTCTGGTGTGTGAAGGGATTGAGACACAGGCCCAGTTGGATGTGCTGCGATCCCTGACCGATATCCACTTGTATGGACAGGGCTATCTGTTCAGCCGACCGGAGCAGGCGGAGAAAATCTATCAGACCTTGTTGGAGATGGAGGAGCTTTGGCTGGCGCGTCAACAATCCGAAATAGCTTATATGAGTTGAGAGGGGGCTTACCTGTCATCTGCCTCCAGAATGTGTGATTTAGCTCGAACTTTCTTCTTTTTGTTTGTTGTTTGAACGGTTGTGCAGTTTTATCAAAAGAACATGCAATTTAGCCTTGCCAGAAAGAATTCACTCCCTATAATGCGCCTCCATCGACACGGCAAGCGGCAACGCAAACAACCTGGTCGATAACCTCGAAAAACCTTTGAAAATAAGGCTTGACTCGAGAAGGCGGTTGAGTAGAATTCCACTCCCGCAGCAACACGCTGTTGCGTCGCTCTTTAACAATTTGAATCAAGCAATCTGTGTGGGCACTCACAGCATCGAACATCAAAAACAATTT